>CAJQOX010000064.1 GCA_905480075.1 uncultured Aureispira sp.
AGCATATTCCTACGCTTATTCACTAATCTGAACATCAAAGCATTGCCACTCAAATAGGGTGTAATTAACGCATTAAAACTAAAACCAATATCTGCACGGGGTTTCGAAAACCTTGCAAAAAGCAGTCCCGTACCAAGGGCAAAGGTCATCAGTCCTGTAAGGGCCCCCATTGCTGCAATAAGGTTGGCACCGAACCCAACTGGACTTAGAGAACCGTATCCTACGGTGGTCAAGGTCTGAACACTAAAAAAGAAAGCCGTCCAGAAAGGCGTAAGTCCATCCCCTTTTACACCAGTCATGTGTTCAATACCATTAACAAGATAAAGGGAAGCAAAAATACAATTAATTACAAAGTAGAAAACCATCGTAATCAGAAAAAACTTGGACCAACTTACCACAACAAGCCACTGATATAGATGAAGTTCACCAAAGCCACGGGAAGTTCGAACAACATTAAAAGTCCCGTCCTTATTGATATATCGTTCTCTGTTTTTTGAAACTATACTACTGAAACCAAGATCTTCGTGCCTGTTTTCATCATCATCTGAAGGTCCTGATGCATCTCTGTTTGCCTGTGGTATGAATTTTCGTTTTGCCATTAATCTGTATAAATCTGATTAATAAATAAATCTGATTAATAAAATAATAATCAAAAACTGATACTCTTCTACTCTCTGATAGATGCCTTAATATAAATTCGCGAATTGGCAGGTGTGGTATTTGCAGTTAATGTGACCGACTTATGTTGATTTCCCTTTTTGCCTTTAGAGTTAAATGTAACCTGTATTTCTCCTGTTTCACCTGCAGCTACAGGTTTTTTGGGCCATTTTGGTACGGTACAGCCACAACTGCCCTTGGCATTACTGATAATAAGTGGTGCCGTTCCCGTATTTTTAAATTTAAAAGTATGCGTTACAGATGTTCCGGCTGCAATAGAACCAAAATCGTGATTGGAATTATCAAATTCAATAACGGCTGTGTTTTCAGACAATGGACTATCTCCTGAATTATTAGGCCTGACTCCTCCTCCGGTTCCGGAACCAGGTTTAGGTAAGTTATTAATTAAAATCCTTACCTGAGATTTCATTAACTGCACATCTTTTTTCAGATTCTTATTTTCAAGTTCAAGAACCGTGATACGCTTATGTAATTCTTTTTTACTTAACTGTTGTGTTGTACCGCATGAAATACAGATAAAAAACAACAAATGGAGACTCAGTTTAAACAAGGAATGACGCATTTCAGAATTAATTTTGTAATTTTACGACTATTAAATATACGAAAATTAATTAATTAATTATAATAAACTGATTATATAAAGGTATTTGAAGGATCTAAGCAAAGCTGAATCACCTTAATATCATAACAGAACTCTGAGAGGGGAAATAAATTGTAGTAAAAAAGAATGCTGTCAAACTTTATAACATATATTCAGGAGGAGGAACTTTTCCGTATTTCCCGCGACAAAATACTTTTGGCAGTAAGTGGAGGAAAAGACTCGGTAGCCTTACTCTATCTTTTTAAAAAAGCAGGACTGAAATTTGGTATTGCCCATTGTAATTTTCAGCTGAGGGGAAACGAATCTGATGATGACGAACAATTTGTTGAGGAGCTTGCAAAAGAAGCAGGGGTCGAATTTTATTGCAAAAAATTTGAAGTAAAAACAGAAGTTGAGAACCAAAAAAAAAGTGTTCAGACTGCAGCAAGGGATTTACGTTACAAATGGTTCGAGCAAATTCGTTGGGAGAACGACTATCAGTATATTGCCGTGGCACATCATCATAATGACTCCATAGAAACTCTTTTGTTCAACCTCACCAAAGGCTGCGGCATAAGGGGGCTTCACGGAATTTTACCAAAAAACGGTAAAATTATACGCCCTTTGCTTTTTTCAAACAGTGAAGACATTGAAAAATATGTTGAAGAAAATAATATTAACTATAGGGAAGACAGCTCCAACAGTGATACCAAATACAGAAGAAATGCACTGAGACATCTTGTTGTCCCCGAATTGAAAAAAATCAACCCGGAACTTGAAAAAACCTTTGTCCGGAATTTCAGATTATTCCGGCAGACTGAGACACTCTACAAATATGCTATTGATCATCTCATCAAAAAAGTCTTGCAAATAAAAGAAGACGCCATCCTGATAAACATTCAGGGGGTCGTTGATTCACCTGCCCCTTCCAGTTTAATGTATGAAATGCTGACTCCCTATAATTTCAAAAAATCGAAAATTGAATATATTTTCAGAAGACGGAATGAAGAACCCGGTGCTATTTATTCAAGCATCACACATGAATTGCTTCGTGACCGGTCGCAGTGGATAATCAAAAAAAAGGGCGGAAACAGAAATGAATCTTTTGAAATTCCTGAATTTGATACAAAAAAAGGAAATATTAATTTTACCGGCCTCCAATTGAAATGGAAAATTCTCCCTGATCCTACTGAAAAAAACAAAGATAATAATATTGCCTTTTTTGATCATGATAAAATAAAATTCCCCTTGATTTTGAGACACTGGAGGGACGGAGATTATTTTTTCCCTATGGGAATGAAAGGAAAGAAAAAAAAACTGAGTAAGTACTTTAAAGACTTGAAAATAAATCGTTTCGACAAGGATAAGATCTGGTTAATATGCAATGCAGAAGAAGAGATAATCTGGATAGCTGGCCTAAGGGAAGATGAACGGTTTAAGGTCAGTGATACAACCAAAAAAATAGTACAATTAGAGATTCACAATAAGAAAAACGAAGCAAAATGATTATTATTACAGGTGCAGCGGGGTTTATTGGCAGTTGCCTGGTTCGGCACCTCAACAACAAGGGGGTGGATAGCCTGGTCCTGGTTGACAAATTTGACAGACCGGATAAAGATAGAAATCTGGCAGGTTGCAAATTCTATCAG
>CAJQOX010000065.1 GCA_905480075.1 uncultured Aureispira sp.
TATCTATGCCGGGAACTAATAGCAATTTACTGCTTTTTCATGAAGGTTTCAGTATCATGATGGGAATCTTGCTTTTCAGCTTTGGACTGATGAATCTGATCCTTTCAAAAATCAGTGTTTCTGATCCGAAAACATATAAGAACATCCTACTGCTGAATTGTGTTCTGTCGCTTATCTCCTTTATCTTATCAGTCAGATACTTCTTTGTGGTTCCGGTGGTTCTGATGGGAATTGCTACTCTTTCTTTTTTTGGGGTTTTGATAAAAGATCAAAAGGCAGCTTTGGAGTAAGAAATTTATTAGATTATCAGATATTGACATAAGTTAGATCTCCTGTAAAAAATAAAGGCAGCCCGGAGGCTGCCTTATATTTTATATAAAAGAGTCTAATGATTCCTGCATTAAATTGCTAAAAACAGCAATTAAGCAAGATCAAAACGATCAAGATTCATGACTTTTGACCAAGCTGCAACAAAATCTTCAACGAAACGTCCTTTGGCATCATCACAAGCGTAAACTTCAGCGAGTGCACGAAGTTCGGAGTTCGAGCCAAAGATGAGGTCAGCGCGGCTTGCAGTCCATTTGACCATTCCTGTTTTGCGGTCACGACCTTCAAACTGCGTCTGAGTATCGGAAGTTGCTTTCCAGGTAGTTCCCATATCGAGCAGATTTACAAAGAAATCATTGCTTAGTGTATCCGCCTGATGTGTAAAGACACCATGTTTAGAATTGTCATAATTGGTATTCAGTGCACGAAGACCACCCATTAATACTGTCATTTCAGTAGTGGATAGTGTCAATAGCTGTGCGCGATCAATTAACATTTCTTCTCCGGGAACTGTACAATCGGATTTCATATAATTTCTGAAACCACAGGCAATTGGTTCAAGTATGGAGAAAGACGCCACATCCGTCTGTTCCGGAGATGCATCAGTACGTCCGGCCGAGAAAGGCACGGAAACATTATGTCCGGCATTCTTAGCAGCTTCCTCAACAGCAGCAGAACCGCCCAAAACGATAAGGTCAGCCAAAGAAACTTTTTTGTTGCCTGACTGTGCCTTGTTGAACTCATTCTGAATCCCCTCCAAGGTATTCAGCACATGCGTCAACTGAGCAGGATTATTGGCCTCCCAGTCTTTTTGAGGAGCCAAACGTATACGGGCACCATTTGCGCCTCCCCTCTTGTCGGAACCACGGAAAGTGGAAGCAGAAGACCAGGCAGTGGATACCAGTTGAGCAACAGATAAACCTGATGCTAAAAGCTGATTTTTCAGCGCCGCAACATCCTTGTCATCTATCAAGTCGTGATTTACAGCAGGTACAGGATCCTGCCAGATCAATTCTTCAGAAGGCACTTCTTTACCAAAATAGCAGGAAAGTGGCCCCATATCTCTATGTGTCAGTTTGTACCAGGCGCGGGCGAAGGCATCGGCAAACTGATCAGGATTTTCATGAAAACGCTTTGATATAGGACCGTATATCGGATCCATTTTCAAAGCAAGGTCGGTAGTCAGCATGATAGGTGCATGTGTTTTAGAAGAATCATGTGCATCCGGAACCGTATTGGCACCTCCATTATTTTTAGGTGTCCACTGCTGAGCTCCTGCAGGGCTTTTAGTAAGTTCCCAATCGAAACCAAAGAGATTCTCGAAAAAGTTGTTGCTCCATTGTGTGGGCGTCGTTGTCCAGGCACCTTCCAATCCACTGGTAATAGTGTCGACACCTTTACCACTGTTAAAGCTGTTTTTCCAGCCGAAGCTTTGTTCTTCGATAGTAGCAGCTGCCGGTTCAACGCCTACATATTTGCCGGCATCGGCAGCACCATGTGTTTTACCAAAAGTGTGACCTCCGGCAATAAGAGCAACCGTTTCCTCGTCATTCATAGCCATACGGCCAAAAGTTTCACGAATGTCATGTGCTGCAAGAAGTGGATCAGGATTTCCGTTCGGCCCTTCCGGGTTTACATAAATAAGGCCCATCTGAACTGCACCGAGCGGGTTTTCCAGATCGCGGTCACCGCTGTATCTTTTATCATCAAGCCATTCGGTTTCAGCACCCCAGTAAATATCCTGTTCGGGTTCCCAGACATCATCACGACCTCCACCAAATCCAAAAGTCTTGAAGCCCATAGATTCAAGTGCACAGTTTCCTGCCAGAATCATGAGATCAGCCCAGGAGATTTTTTTACCGTATTTCTTTTTGATCGGCCAGAGTAACAAACGGGCTTTGTCGAGATTGGCATTATCGGGCCAGCTGTTCAGCGGAGCAAAACGGTGGGTTCCGGAACCTGCACCACCACGCCCGTCAGCGATACGGTAAGTACCTGCACTGTGCCATGCCATACGAATAAAGAAAGGTCCGTAGTGACCATAATCGGCCGGCCACCAATCCTGAGAATCTGTCATCAGTTCATAAAGATCTTTTTTGAGTGCGTCATAATCGAGCGTTTTAAATTCCTCCACATAGTTGAAGTCCTTATCCATAGGGTTGGACTTTGCAGCATTTTGTCTGAGAATATTTAATTTTAACTGATTAGGCCACCAATCGCGGTTAGAAGTTCCATCGCCAGCACTCTTTTTCAATTCACCGTGCATAAAAGGACATTTGCCATTTGAATGGGTTGTAGCATCTTTCAGCGTTTTATTTTCATTATCCATAATTCGAATTAAGTTTTAATAGATGTGTAGTTAAATTACAAAAAATATAAATTTTAATATCTTCAAAAAATCCGCTAGTAACAGTAAAAACAGTCTAGCAATTTAATGTTTTTTGAATTTTAGTTTTCCTCATTTCTGATTTCGGCATAAATATAAAGTAAATCTGTCAATTTCTTTATTAAATTTCTTTATTAAATTTATGCTGATATTAAGTAATTAATTTTTAGTATAATTATGTTAAAAAACAGAAAAAGTTAAAGCAATTATAGCAACTGAAAATTAATTCCGGACAGAAGATTCAAGTGATTCACGAATAGTTTGATTAATAAAAATGATATAATTACTTTATTAACAAAACAAATAATTTTTTGTTCTTATTATAATATTTTTTCTTCATTTTAATTTTTTATATATTCATTGTTGAATCGATCAAACTAAATAAACAACCTCTATGAATAAAATTACAGGAATAAGTCTTGTTTTGATTTCCTTACCTTTATATATATTTGCACAAGATTCTGAATCTACTGGAATTATATTATTTAAATATGGCGTACTTCCCTTTTCTTTATTCATATCCGCCTTGATTGCATCAAGTATGTACGCCTATAAAGATAAGAGGGATGAAAAAACAATTCTTCGTATTGTGGCCTGGATATTAACTGCAATGAATACTGTTTTAGGGTTTAAGTGGTTGTTTATGTTCCTTGGTGGAATTTATTCCATGATAACAGGCGAACCTGAGATGGGTTATCAAAAGCTTATCATTCTCTCTACCTTTGTGTTCGGCGGTTTTATGCCTTTGTATATCATGATCCGGGCTGAATTAAGATTCAAGAAGTATGATTAACCGTTTTTTATTTTGCTTTTCTCCGTCTTTTAAAGATGCGATGATCAGAATTTGTGTTTTTTTATAATTTTTTTATTTTTTAACTTTTTAATTCTAAAATTTCATAAATCAGCATTTATAGAAATCATTATCAATATCCGTTCCGTCTACATAGGCCAATAAATTAAGAAATCACATCTGAACCAAGAACAATTATAGTTATAAACTTAAGCTAAGCATGCTTTTTTTTAACAAACATGAAAAAACCTTCATGATAATTACAGAATAATGTCATATTAAGATTAAATACTAATAATTACGATATAATCTATTCAATAAAGCCTACATTTGTACAATAAAAAAAGCCGGATTATTGTTTTACGCAAATAATCTGATCAGGCTAAATATTTATTAATTGTTTTCAGATAGAGAAAATATACAATGAAGATTTTATTGCTGACAGTTACACTGATACTATTAAACACCTGCCTGAATGCTCAAAGTATTGAAGGAATCATACAGGGATTTCTGGACAAGAATCATGAGCAACAGGGATATACTAAGGCCGATGTAGAAAACTGGCAAATTACCAGTCATCACAAATCGAAACAAAGCGGGGCCACTCATGTTTATATACAGCAGATTTACAATGGAATACCGGTATCGAACGGAGTTGCAAATTTTGCCATTAAGGACGGAAAGGTATACAGCCTGGGTCTGGGATTTGTGCAGAACATCAGTCAGAAAAGCAACTACAGTAAACCAAAAATAAATCCTTCACAGGCAATCCGCAAGGTCTCGGAACAATTGGGCCTGGGCAAAGTTTCTGAGACAAGAGTATCTGAAGCTATCAACAGCAAACATTATATATTTGAAAACGGAGGAATTTCTCAGGAACAGATACCTGTAAAGCTGATGTATCATGAGATGGAAGATAAAAGTGTAAAACTGGTATGGGATCTGTCTTTATACACCCTTGATTCAGAACATTGGTGGTCTGTTCGTACAGATGCCTCAAACGGAGAAATCCTTGATAAGATCGATTGGGTAACACATTGCAGGTTTGATCATTCCCCCTTTGTCAACTGCACTTCTCATATTCATAAAAAAAGGAAAGTAGCTACATCATTGCAAAGCCCTGATAATCTTAATAGCGGTGCAGAATACAATGTATTTGCGCTGCCTCTTGAAAGTCCGAACCACGGTGTTCGTACAATTGTCACTGACCCTGCCGACTCTGTAGCCTCCCCTTATGGCTGGCACGACACCAATGCATCTGCAGGAGCGGATTATACCATTACAAGAGGGAATAATGTCTATGCCTATGAAGATACATCCTCTGCAAATTCACCCGGATACAGTCCTGACGGTGGCCCTGCCTTGCATTTCAATTTTCCCTATAACATTGCAGAACAACCCGAAGTAAATCTGAATGCGGCAATCAGCAATTTGTTCTATATGAACAATATGATGCATGATATCTGGTACAGGTATGGCTTTGATGAAGCAAGTGGCAATTTTCAGCAAAACAACTATGGAAACGGTGGTCAGGGCAACGATTATGTCCGCGCAGAAGCACTGGATGGAAGTGGGACAAACAATGCTAATTTTGCGACACCTACTGAGGGTAACAGACCGAGGATGCAAATGTATATCTGGCCCTATAGTTCCAATAGCGGCAGCTTTTTGGAAATTAATTCACCTTCAAATATTGCAGGCAGTTATTTTGGCATAGTTGCTAATTTCGGCCCTGAATTACCTGCAGTACCAATTACATCAGACCTCGTACTTATAGAAGATAATACTGTCCCTGTGAATGATGGTTGTCAAACTATTGTTAACACTGCACAGGTCAATGGAAAAATTGTTTTGATCGATATGGGAGTTTGTGCCTTTGTCGATAAGGTTCAGGCAGCACAGGATGCAGGTGCAACCGCAGTATTAATAGCGAACAGCACAGGCTTTCTCTTTCCTATGGCCGGTAGTAGTTCTACCATAAATATTCCATCCATTATGATCACTGCTGCAGATGCTAACGCAATAAAGGCAGAGATGCTTATTGGAACCGTGAATGTTTCACTGGATAATGCTGGCATCAGTGATAATGACAGCGATTTTGACAATGGCATCATTGCGCATGAATACGGCCACGGAATATCGAAGCGATTATGTGGCGGCCCCGCAAATTCAGGATGTCTGAGCAATCAGGAACAGATGGGAGAAGGCTGGAGTGATTGGTTTGGCCTCATGTTAACAATGGAACCCGGTGATATGGGGACAGATGTGCGTGGTATAGGCACCTATGTAAAAAAACAGGCAACAGATGGTGATGGAATACGTCCCGCTCCCTATTCCACAGATTTTGCAGTAAATAATTACACCTATGCTCACTCTAATAATACGGCAGATATTTCTCAGCCACATGGAGTGGGATTTATTTTTGCTACTGCCCTCTGGGATTTAAACTGGGCATTGATAGACTTTTACGGAGGCACACCCGACCCTGACTGGTATAATGGTACTGGTGGTAATAATATTGCTATGCAACTCATCATAGAAGGATTGAAATTACAGCCATGCAGCCCGGGAATGATTGACGGAAGAGATGCTATACTACTGGCCGATCAGCTATTATATGGTGGCGCACATAAATGTCTGATATGGGAAGTATTCCGTAAACGTGGCTTTGGCTACAGCGCCGATCAGGGAAGTACTGCAAGCAGAACCGATCAGACTGAAGCCTTTGATATTTCTCCTGTATGCCTTGTTGCAAATGCACCGCCTGTGGCAGCAATAGACCTTTTAAACCTGAATAGCTGTGTATCGACAATACATTTTACAGATTCGAGCTCTGAACCACATCAATGGTTATGGGATTTCGGAGATAACAGCACATCTATTCTTCAAAACCCCACACACTCCTATATCAATGACGGAACCTATAATGTAAAACTAATTGTTAGTAATAACCTGGGTACGGACTCAGTAAGCATACAACTGACAATAACACTCCCTGATCCTCCGATAGCTATCAGTGATGAAGTTTGTGCTGGAGACAGTGCTACTTTAACAGCAAGTGGTAGTGGGATAATTCAGTGGTTGAATTTATCAAATACTGTGATATATACAGGAGACAGCCTCCCTTTGGGAAATGTAGGGTCAGTTCAAACTTATTATGCTGAAAATACAACCGGACCTGCTGCGCAATACACAGGGGCTGTTGACAGCAGTATCGGTAGTGGTGCCTATGAGAATACAGCCTATCATGGTGCATTGAATTTCACGGCAGAACAACAGCTTGAAATTGCTTCAGTTTGGGTAGAGGCCGATGGTGCCGGAATACGGACATTTTTTCTGTCGAAGGGAACAAACACTGATGGAATGCTACCTACATCAACTGTAGATGATGCAACAGTATATCTGAACGACGGTCCTCAGCGTGTAAATATCAATCTGATGGTCCCTGATTCGGGGGATTATTATCTTGGAGCAAATGATGTAGCGCTCTTCAGAAATACTGCCGGGGCCAACTATCCTTATACAATCCCCGGTTATTTGAGTATCACGAGTTCTTCTGATTCCTTGGCTGCATCCAATGCATATTACTACTTTTACGATTGGGAGGTAAGAGAACCCCGTTGTGTATCAATTCCTGATACTGCCTATGCTTATCCTGTTACAAGCTATTTTACCTATACCACGGATAGTATCAATACTGTAATAAGCTTTTTTGATGGCTCCTCAGGGGCAGTAAGCTGGCTGTGGCATTTTGGTGACGGAGATTCTTCCACTCAACAAAACCCCATACATAACTATGCGCAGACAGGTACTTATAATGTAACATTAAGCATTAATAACGGAAATTGTATAAGTGTACAGACAATAAACATGCTGGTGAATATAGATTATATCAACCATAATATTCCTAAAACCGACATCCTCCCCAATCCGAGTGCAGGTCAGTTTAGTGTCAGGCTCGACAAGGCAGTTTCAGAAGACTTAATTATACAAATATCGGGTAGCACAGGTCGTATTTTGCAAACCAGCAATTTAAACGCAGGAGAAACTCTAAAAACAATGGACATCAGCCAATATCCTTCCGGAATGTATATTGTTAGAATTCAAGGATTTAATTTTACAGAAATTCGAAAACTGATCCGGAGATAATTTATAATATTTTTCATTTTTTGATTTCTTATTATGAGAATCAGAAGATGATCATTTTTTACATAATAAACCTAACTTAAGTATTCTTGGAACTTAAACAAGTTACAAAATTAACCCATTTTATAATATATAATATTCAGTTGTCTCAGGACAACAGTTTTTAATTATAATAAATTACAATTATTCAAAATAAAAATGTAATTTTACGCCATAATCACATAAGATACCCAAGGTGATTTTTCCACATTCTGAAAAAAACTGACAATTGCCCCGACAACACTTTATTATAATCATCCCTTCCCCTGGATATTGTTATAATATAAAGTAATTTTTTGTTTATAGGTTTATAAACGATATTTTTCAACTTAAAATGTGCCCCTGAACACATTTTTTCAGAATAACAATTTAACTATTTAAAATCATGAAACATTACATTATTGCATTACTGTTCTTAATTGGAAGTAGCTTCAACCTTTATTCACAAAGTAAGACAGAAATTATACAAGAATTCCTAAAAGAACAGAAAAAGGATCTTGAACTCACAAATTCAGATATTCAAAACTGGGAAATAACCAGCCAAAGCTTCTCTAAACAAAGTAAAGCCTCTCATATTTATATCCAACAGAAACATGAAGGAATAAATATTATAAATGGAGTAGCGAATTTTGCTATAAAAGACGGAAAAGTATTTAGTATGGGAAATCGCTTAGTAAACAGATTAAGTGAGAAAGCAAAGTACAAAACACCATCTATTAACCCCATGCAAGCAATAGAATTTGCCACAAAACACCTTAATATCAATGCTGCAGTAGATTTGAAAGCTTTAGATGCAATCAGTTCCCAACACTTTATTTATAACAAAGGAGGGATATCAAGAGAAAATATTGAAGTAAAACTGATGTATTATGCCATTTCTGAAAGCGAAGTAAAAATGGTTTGGGACCTTTCAATCTATACCATTGATGGTAAAAACTGGTGGTCCGTTCTGATAGATGCAGACAATGGAAATTTAATTATTAAAAATGATTTAATAATACATTGTAATTTTGACCATTCTCCCTTTAGCAGATGCAATAAAGAACATTCAACATTCAGCAGCAAGCAATATGCATCTCCAGAAACTATTATGCAACCTGACCAATATACTGTATTTGCCTTGCCTTTGGAAAGTCCAAGTCACGGATCACCCTCTATGGTAATAAATCCGGCAGACTCTATAGCATCTCCTTTTGGTTGGCATGACACAGATGGAATTAATGGTGCAGAACATACAATTACAAGAGGAAATAATGTATTTGCCTACGAAGATGCTAATGACGCTAACAGTCCTGGTTTTAGCCCGGATGGTTCTGCATCATTGGAATTTAATTTTCCTTTTAATGCAAATTCTTCTCCTCTGATTAACCAATCTGCTGCAATTACCAATCTGTTTTATATGAACAATATGATGCATGATATATGGTACCAATATGGATTTGATGAAGCGAGCGGAAATTTTCAGCAAAATAATTATGGTAATGGAGGACAGGACGGTGATTATGTCAATGCAGAAGCTCAAGATGGCGGAGGTACAAATAATGCTAATTTTGCTACACCTACTGATGGAAATAACCCTAGGATGCAAATGTATTTGTGGTCTGCAGGAAATAACAGTGGAGGTAACTATTTGGACGTAAACAGTCCTTCTCTTATTGCCGGTAGCTATCCTGCTACAGAAGCTACTTTTGGTCCGGGTTTGCCCACTACTCCAATAACAGCAGATATAGTTTTGGTAATTGATAACCTTGCCCCTATAAACAATGCTTGTGATAATATTACCAATGGATCCTCAATTAGCGGAAAAATAGCAATGATAGACAGGGGAGATTGTAATTTTACAAACAAGGTTGAAAATGCTCAAACAGAAGGTGCTTTAGCAGTAATTATTGTAAATAACGTTGCATCTTCTCCAATTCAAATGGGGGGTACAAGCAATACAATAAACATTCCTTCTATAATGATTTCCCAAGCAGATGGTAACACTTTAAAAGCACAAATGACCTCAGGTACCGTCAATGGAACAATCAGTAATGGGGGTTCAACTAACACACAAAAAGATGGCGATTTTGACAACGGAATTATTGCCCATGAATATGGACATGGAATTTCAACAAGACTAAGTGGTGGAGCAAGCAATTCTAATTGTCTTAATAATTCAGAACAGATGGGAGAAGGTTGGAGTGATTGGTTTGGCTTGATGCTAACAATTGAATCTGGAGATGCTGGTACAGATATACGTGGAATCGGCACCTATGCTTCAGGTCAACCTACCAATGGTACCGGAATTAGACCAGCCCCCTACTCAACTGACTTTTCTGTAAATAATTATACCTACGGAGCCTCAAACAACAGTGGTCAAATTTCTGAACCTCATGGTGTAGGATTTATCTTTGCAACTGTATTGTGGGATCTTAACTGGGCATTGGTTGCCAATTACGGAGGAACCTTTGATCCTGACCTTTATAACGGAACGGGAGGTAATAATATAGCAATGCAGCTGGTGATAGAGGGACTAAAACTTCAACCCTGCAATCCGGGAATGATTGACGGAAGGGATGCTATTTTACTGGCTGATCAACTACTTTATGGTGGTGCTCATAAATGTCTTATTTGGTCTGTCTTTGCCAACAGAGGATTTGGTTACAGTGCCGACCAAGGCAGTTCAGCCAGTCGTACTGATCAGGTGGAAGCCTTTGATCTACCTCCTGTATGTCTGACAGCAACTGTTCCACCAGTCGCTGACTTTAGTCCGTCGAGTGCTAATAGTTGTATCACAACTATTGATTTTACAGACAACAGTACGGACGTTCCTCAAAGCTGGTTCTGGGATTTTGGAGATGGAAATACAGATACTACTCAAAACCCAACTCATACCTATATCAGCAGTGGTACTTTTACTGTAAAACTCGTAGTCTCAAACACAATAGGGATTGATTCGACCACAGTACAAATTACAATTACTCTTCCTCCTGCTCCTTTGGCAAGTGATATAGAAGTGTGTTCGGGCGATACTGCTTTTGTCTCTGCTATTGCCACCGGCGTAGC
>CAJQOX010000066.1 GCA_905480075.1 uncultured Aureispira sp.
AAATAATTGTCGGATAAAAAGGTGTGGAATTGTGGGCTTATATAAAATCCTGTAATAATCATTTTTATATTTATCTGATGATCAATTCATCGTGTAATCCTGGGCAGACATACTAAGTTGTGATTTAATTTCCATCACTATTTTATTATTATTAATAATACAAACAGCTTTCCTGAAAATATCTTTCCACTTTTTAAAGACAGAGTAATGATTTTACGCGGTATTTTTTCAGAAATATATCAGGACAATAAATATTTATCCTGCCTGAATTGTATATTAGCCTTTCGTATTGATTAATTTATTTCATGATCTTATATAGCAATGGTAAAATTTTTATTCCCCCTTTTTTTTATACTCGGATACACACTTTCTTGTAGCTGTCAGGGAATCAACTCCACTGAATTCCTTATAATAGATTTCCTTGAAGGAAAAATAAAAAAGAGTGTCACAAAAACTATAAGTGTTCAACAAAAAGGACAGGGATCAATTGTGCTTGATGATTTCACCCTTGAGTATTACAAAAATGATTCAGGAAGGCTGATGCTGAATATTGTAGCAAAAAAGACAGTGACCCTGCTCGACATCCGGCTTGAAATACCACATTCAGAAAGTTCAGTATTAAACTTTGAAAAAAACAAGGAAGATCCCGAATTACATTATTTCTGCAATGGCTTTCAGAGTTGGACCACATCAGAAGAGCTCACAAAAAATGACAGGAAAAAGAAACTGGCCCGCATTCTGAATCCCTATGGCAAGCATCTGGGTGATTATGAACATTACTATAAATATTCCGGTAAAAAAGGCATCCTGCATTCCTGGTCTTTCAGCTATATCAGGCAGAAAGAGGACTATGCCTTTATGGGGTCCTTGAATGAAGCTGATGGTTTTACGCTTTTTGTTCATGATGCAAATTCCGCAAAAACTACGATCAGTAAAGACTGCAAGGGTTTGCAAATGGATAAAGCGGATTCATTCAAAGTTTTCGATTTGATTTTCTGTCGGGGAAACTACTACAAAGTCTGGCAGGATTATACTTCATTGCTGGGACAAAACCCTTCGAAGGCAGAACCTGCAACGGGCTGGACAAGCTGGTATAATTATTATGATAAAATTGATGAAAAAATTATCATTGATAACCTGAACAATTTTGGTGAGGCTAAAACCCCTCTGGATATTTTTCAGATTGACGATGGCTATCAGAAACAAATGGGGGATTGGCTGCAGTGCAATGAAAAATTCCCCGGGGGAATGGCCAAAATTGCGGATAAAATTCACGAAAAAGGGTATAAGGCAGGCCTTTGGCTGGCCCCCTTTGTAGCGTCAAAAAAATCGGAAGTTTTTAAGAATCATCCGGATTGGTTTCTGAAGGACGAAAAAGGAAAGCCATTGAAAGTAGCCATAAATGTTATTTGGAAAGGTCCTTATTATGCCCTCGATATTTATAAGCCCGAAGTGAAGGCACACCTTAAGAACGTCATTCAGACTATTCTCTACGATTGGAAATACGACCTGATAAAAGTCGATTTTTTGTTTGGGGTATGCCTGAAAGGCAGGAAGGATAAAACGAGAGGAACAATTATGTCGGATGCTATGAAAATGCTGCGGGAATATGCCGGTGAAAAGATGATTCTTGGTTGTGGAGTTCCCCTGGCATCGGCTTTCAATATGGTAGATTACTGCCGGGTGGGCAACGATGCACATACAGGCTGGGAATTTGGCATTCTCAAAGGTCTTGGCAATGCGGAACGTCCCTCTACCTGGAGTACACTGACAAATACAATTATGCGTTTTGGCCTCAACGGCAATGTATTTCTGAACGACCCGGATGTCTTTATTCTGCGGAAGGAAAATTCTACGCTGACAGAGGATGAAAAGTATACCATGCTGATGATCAACAATCTGCTGGGAACGGTGATTTTTAATTCTGATAATATTGACAATTACAGCAGGGAACAGATGATGCAATTCAAATCAATTTTCCCTTATGTCAAACCAGAAATTTCAGATATCAGGATTACAGATCAATTGTATCAGATTCATTTCAATGTCTCCGACAGGGAATATGTTTTTGTTGCTAATCTGCAGGATAAAAAAACAGAGTTTTTACTTTCTTCCTCAGACTGCTTTTATGCGGCAGAGGGGAAAATAATTCATTCTGATGATCAGCAAATTCAATTAAAAGCTCATCAATCTATGTTGTTTTATAAAATAGCAGGCAAGCAGGAAATAGAATTACTGGGAAGTGAAAATCATATTATCAGTGGTGCTGAAGTTGAGAACATGGAAATAGTTGATAATAATTCCATTAACTTAAGTTTTAAAAAATCAGCTCAGCAAAGTTGTCCGCTTTTATTTTTTATCAAAGATAAAAACATAAAAAAAATAAGGATAAACGGCAGGGAACATCCTGTTAATGAACAGCTTGTTTGGTATCGCAAAGCAGAATAAGGTGAATTCTACCTAATCAGGGTATTTTCTCTTTTCAGAATGATGGTTTCCAAAAGCCCCTGATTTCCGGGATTTTCCAAATTCCAATAAAGCGCTAACAAATAAGCAAAAGTACCCCACATCAAAAAAACAAATATCAAATCATCTCCACATAATTTTCATCCCTCTCAATAAAATTATTAAATTGGATGTTCAATCAGAACAATTCCAAAAATCTTCAAAATGATCAGCATGAAAAAATTACTATCTGCCAGCCTGTTTCTTAGCCTCTTTTTAATATTAAACTCCTGCGAAAACCGCAATACTGCCTGTGAATGTCTCGATGTAAAAAACCGGATAGGCGATGTTTTTACAAAATCAAAAAAAGAACAGGAAGAATTTCAAAAAGGCTGCGAATGGATGGAAGAGGAAATGTCTGCACAGGAGATGGCAGAAAAATTGGTGGAATGCAATCTGAATAAAGATAAAGAGGAGTGATAATTGCCTGGTTTTCATAAAGCAGCACAAAATCCTGCAACAATCATT
>CAJQOX010000067.1 GCA_905480075.1 uncultured Aureispira sp.
TATGAAAGGAATAATATTCAACATTGCAGAAGATTTCATTGTTTTGAATCATGGGGAAGATGTCTTTGAAGATATTATACTCAATTGTAATTTAAAAACCACAGAACCCTTTGTTGGTCCCGGTACTTATTCTGATGACGACATGCTAGAAATAATCAGGGTAGCCACAGAAAAATTGAATGTCAGTGCAGATGCTCTTTTGAAAGAACTTGGCAGGTTTTCTTTTTCTCAGCTGTTTAAACGCTATCCCAACTTCGTTACTCCACACGATGATGCCAAGACTTTTCTAATGACCGTTGACGGTATTATTCATGTAGAAGTAAGAAAACTTTATCAAGATACTCAATTGCCTGTTTTTCAGTATAAGGACATATCCGAAAATGAGTTGGTTATTATTTATTTCAGTAAAAGGAAATTATATTCTTTTATGTCCGGTCTGATTAATGGTGTTGCAGACCATTTCAATATCAAAATAACTCAGGAAAATAATATTTATACAGAAGATGGAAATGAATTTTGCAAATACCATCTCAAATTTCATAAATGAAAGAGTTTGAAAAAATTAAAAAAAAGCTTCAGATAGCAGAAAAAAAAATTCGTATTCTCGAAGATATGGTTGAAAATAATACCAGAGAATTATTTTTATTTAACCAAAAATTGCTTTCTAAAAACAAAGAAAAGGATACACTCTTAAAAGAAATTCACCACAGGGTAAAAAATAATCTTCAGATAATTACAGGACTTCTTTCTTTACAATCCTACTATATAGAAGACAATCAGTTAAAAACTATTTTTAGTAACAGTCAAATGAGAATTAATTCTATGGCACTTGTTCATGAAATGTTGTATCAGACTGAAAATTTATCTAAAATAAATTACAAAAACTATCTTAATGATTTAGCATCTGCTCTTTGTTCTACTTTAAATAAAACTAACAAAGTTTCTATATTAATAGATTGCGAGGAAATTTTTTTTAGTATTGAATCAGCGGTGCCTTTAGGATTATTAGTTAATGAAATCTTAACGAATTCTTTCAAACATGGTTTTAATTCCCTGAATGGTGAGGTATACATAAGAATCAAAAAGATAGATGCTTCAAATGAATTTAGACTTGAAATCGGAGATAATGGAATTGGTTATTCAGAAGAAATTAATTCAAAAAATAATTCACTTGGGTTGAAATTAATACAAAATTTATCCAAACAATTAGGTGGAAAAATTTTAAAAGATAATAATATAAAAGGGACGAATTATATACTAAATTTTAAAGAAGTTGATTCTCAAATATTATAATTTAATATCTGATCTGTCCTCTTTGCAATGTAGTGCATATATAGCAAAACTTGCCAGCCAATGCTCTCCTTCATAATTCTCATCTGCAATATATGGTAGTGAATGTCTGATGTGCTGAAGGGCAATTTCTTCCAGGTGCTTGTACTGTGGCAGCGTTTCTGAAATCCCATACAGACACCATGCACGACTGAAGTTCAGTCCGTCGAGGTGAACAAGATGTCCGTCTTTTCTGTCTGAGACTATTCCGGGTTCCAGTTTGAAATCAGGAGAAGAGAGTTGTGGCAGGAATTTTTTGAGCCAGCCACTGAATTCTTTTTCAGACAAGACCTTTCTCATGATATCAATTTCTTCAAAACAGGGTGACAGGAAATCGTAGCCACCGGGTTCCCAGTTGAGGGGGGCATTGACATCCTTCTGATAAAATGCTATGGCACGGTCGGCAATGGTATTTTTAAGTTCTTCATTTCCAGCAGATAAGGCATAGTCATAGGCAAAAGACAAGCCGAAACCGGTATTTGTGTGGGTGCCTACTCTGATGGGATAAATTAATTTGGGAAGAAATTCAATGTAGTTATTGGCGATCAGACTGGTTAATGGATATAAATTTGTTTCCAGTTGTCTCGCTAAAGAATCATCCCAATTATGTAACTCCTCTGCTAGTTTTAGCAACCATGCCCAACCATAGGTGCGTTCATAGCTTTTGTTTTGAGGTTTTTTAAAATATTCAATTTCCTTAAGAATGTTTTCCCGGGAAATACGTTCTGCCAGTTTTTTACGAATAATATCCGCGTTTTCAAGATCAGGGAATTGTTTGAGCAAAGAAACAAGGGACCAATGACCATGAACAGCAGAATGCCAGTCGAAGCAACCGTAAAAAGCAGGATGCAGAACTGCAGGGGCTTTAAGGTCTTCAGCTGTAGAAAGGGTCTGATTTAGTTTGTTGGGAAACTCCACATCCATACACCTCAGTGGAAGTTTGGAAAGTCGGTTGGCCTGATCGAGGTCCAGAACTACAGGTATTTTATTCATGGCACTATCTGCTTGAGCAATGTTTTGTTGGATATTAGTTTTGTCGGAGTTGACTTTTCTTTCACAGGAAAACGAAAGAAGAAATCCGATAAAAAAGAGGGCTGTTTTGATTAAAGGTTTCATATAAACAGTAATTGTGATATAGATTGAGGACAAGTAGATTCCTATCTTATTAATCTGACTGATTTAGAAGTGTTTTCTGCTTTTCAAAATCAAAAAGTATGAATTGATCTTCCTTTTCCTTTAGTTTTATTGTAGTTAATTCAACAGGTTTTTTTAAATGTACAAATTTTAATGCTTTCTGTGCAATCTTATCCTCCGATTCTTTCATTTTTTGAGTAGCCATTATTGCTGTTTTCAGGGAATAATTGAAATTGACATCAGAGGGTTTGGAAAAAGAGACTTTATCAACAAAAGAGGAAGCTTTAAGGATGATCGAACAATGTTTTCCCAGTAAGGGTAGGAATGATGGAACAAGTTCCTCGATTTGTTCAGTGTAATGCAAGATGTAGAAAGGCTGAAAAAGCCACCGAAGAATATGACCAAGTGCCCTTTCATCCCCTGTAAGGGCAAGCAAGTGCATCATCTTCTCACAGCCATAAATATTAAAATCCTGTGTGAGTGCTATGAGTGGTTTAACAATAGCTTTACCTGATATATCGATTTTATCCAATTTTCCTTTTGCTGTCAGCCATCTGATTTTATTTTGAATATGATTTGGGGTCCACTTAAATAACGTAAGTGTTCTCAGGGCGGCAATGCGCACAGTCTCAACTTCATGGCTTAAAAAAGGAATTATTGTATTTGAATATTCTTCTCCATTAAAAATACCTAAAGCTTCAATTATAGAAATTATGTATTGATGAAATGCCAATTCTGATGATTCTTCTGCTGTGACTAACAATTCTGCCAAAACAGGAATTACTGACAGCTCGGATATTTGTACAAGAGAGTTAATAATCTCTGTTTTACAACTGTAATTTGTAAATTGGTCTTTATACAGAAGCTGTATCAATGCAGGAACAGCTGAAACAGACTTAAGCTTAGTAAGTTCTCTGATTGCTGACAATCGGTATTCTTCGACTTCTAATTTTAAGATAAGGCTGTTAATGTTCATTTTTTTCAGCTATTAGTAGTTGGGGTTTCTGAAATAATAATAAAGTATTTAATTTTATAATCTAAAGTAAAGTATCTTAAAACAAAAGTCCTGAAAATTCGTTTTCTTTATATAAGCAATTTAATAAATTCAATTCTATTAATAGCTATCTGAAATAATTATAGATATTAATTTAGTTAAACAAGAAATAAATGAGAGGAATTTTGTTTTGGATAATTATTTTATTTCTGAAGCCTTATTTGTATATCAGTATTTATCGTTTTTTTGATAATAAATTATTTAAACGCCTGACTATTGTTTTTCTTGTATTTTCTATTTTTTCTGTTGTTGCAGGAATTTACTATATGCGAACTATTTTTTCAGGAGGGTTAAGTGCTATGACCTTTTGGCCTAATTTTTCTTTGGCACTGATGCTTTCCTTTTTTATCTGTGAAACATTAACTGCTGCGTTTTTTTTATTTCAGGATATTCTCTTTTTAATCATTTTTCTTTCAAAAAAAATAGTCAATAATTCTACTTCTGAATCAGGTTCAAGGCGTAATTTTATCAAAAAAGCAGGTGTCTTGTTCGGTGGCTTTACCTTTTCATCCTATTTATATGGAATAACTTTTGGAAAATATAATTTTAAAGTAGTAAACCAAATGCTGAATATTAAGGGAATTCCTGATGCTTTTGATGGCTTTAAAATTGCTCATATTTCTGATATTCATGCAGGTAGTTTTGATAATCCTGAATCTGTTAGAAAAGGGTTCAAACTATTGCAGGAACAAAAGGCAGATGTGATTGTTTTTACCGGGGACCTTGTTAATAGTTATGCTGCCGAAATAGAGCCTTATCTTCAGGATTTGAGTAATCTGAGTGCTCCTTTCGGGAAATTCTCGGTTTTGGGCAACCATGATTATTCCATGTATAAAAGAATGTTCAAAAACAAGGAGCATCGGGAAAAAAATGTGGAAACAATTAAGAATCATCATCATAATTCAGGATTTAGATTATTGCTGAACGAAAATCTTAAAATTGAAAAAGACGGACAGTATTTTATGCTTTCAGGAGTTGAAAACTGGGGGAGGTCTCATCACTTCCCTAAACTGGGAGACTTGGATTTGGCTACTTCAGGTTCTGAGGAGGAGGATTTCATTGTCCTTTTGTCTCATGATCCTACACATTGGGAAGATAAGGTGAAAAATTACCACAAGCATATTCATCTTACCCTAAGCGGTCATACGCATGGAATGCAGATGGGAATAGACCTTCCTTCTTTTAAATGGAGCCCAATAAAATATTTCTACAAGCACTGGGCAGGTTTGTATGAGGAAAATGGCAAATATTTATATGTCAACCGAGGTTTTGGTTTTTTAGGATTTGCAGGAAGGGTAGGGGTCTATCCTGAAATAACAGTTTATGAATTAAAAAAGGGGAAAGCCTGATTTCTGAATTATCCAATCTTTAATCCCTGTATTTTTTACCATATGCTAGGTCTCCGGCATCTCCAAGGCCAGGTACGATATAAGAACGTGCTGTTAACTCTTCGTCTATTGCAGCAGTCCATATCGTAGCATCAGGATGTGTCCTGTTAACATTATCTATAGCTTCTGCTGAGGCTATTACTACTGCAATGTGAAGATGACTTGGATCGCCAAAAGCTTTAAGTGAATTGATGGAAGTTGTCATGGATTTACCTGTTGCCAACATAGGGTCACAGACAATAAGAGGTCTGTTGTCAATCCGGGGACAGGACACATGGTCCATCTTAATTTCGAAGGTTCCATCTTTTCTGTGTCTTCTGTATGCAGAAACAAAGGCATTGTCGGCCTGGTCGAAAAAGTTTAGAAATCCTTGATGTAGTGGAATGCCGGCTCGGAGAATGGTTGCTATTACAGGTTGTGCTGCAATAACTCTTGATTGTGCAATGCCCATAGGGGTCTCGACATCGATGTCGGCAAAGTCCATCTTTTTACTTATTTCGTAAGCAAAAATTTCTCCGATTCGTTCCAGGTTTTTTCTAAAACGAAGTCTGTCTGCCTGGATATCAACATCACGCAGTTCAGTAATATATTGATTAACAAGTGAACTCTGTTTCGATAAATCGATGATTGCCATAAAAGTAAATTTTATATAGACGCTTTAATGCTATTGTCAAAGTCTAAATTAAACAAAAAAGAAAATAAACCGCTTGTATTACTGAAAATTTTAATAAAAAAATAAAAAACTTTGTGAAATCAATTTGAAAACTTGGTTTATATTATTAAAAAGATTAATTTATACTTGTTCTTTTATCTTATCAGAATAATATCAATATTTAATGCCTTGCCAAATTTTCTGAAAAAAAATCCGATTTTAAGTAAATTTTTACTTCGGTTGCTTTTGTTTTTTATTGTGTGGAAGACCGCCTATTTTTTTATATGGAGGGTGGATTCACTCGGGACTGCCTACCATGATTTTTCTGTTTGGTTTATAGGGGGTATTCTCTATTGTACTTCTTTGTTTCTTGAACTGTTACAGTACGACCCTATTGTCGATTATGCTGCAAGAACAATAAGAACTGCCGGAGAATACTATGCTTCTGAGGAATTCAGTCAGTGGGAGACTTTGGGAGTGGAAGTGGGAGAACCCTGTATTGGATATGGTGTCATGTATTTGTTTTTTGCCCTGATATCTTCCTTTCCGGGCCACAACAAGGTGAAACTTTGGTTTATTCCTATGGGGCTGAGTTTTATCTATGTTTTGAATATTCTACGGATTTCCCTTCTTACTATTTTAGTGAAATTCAAACCGGAAATATGGGAAATGAACCATAAGTTTGTGTTTAAAATAGTAGTATATGCTCTCGTGTTTTTTCTTTGGACACGATGGTTTAAAATGGTAGAGAACAAGAAAAAAGCTGAATCTATTGAACCTGATATTGAAGAATCTCCCGCTTAGATTAAGTCGCTGCTGCATCCTCATGAATAAATACAGATTTATTCCTATCTAATATTATTAGTTTCCTCGAAACGCACTTTATACCCAAAATACAGGATATAGGAATAGCAAGACAACAAGAGTAAAAATGCCATTTTGAAGCCTGCCTGATCTATAAAATAACCATACATGGGTGGGATAAGGGCTCCTCCTACTATCATAGTACACAGAATTCCGGAAGCCTGAGGTTTTAAGTCGCCCACATCCTTAATTGAAAGGGTGAAAATGGTGGGAAACATAATAGAATTGAACAAACCTACTGCAAGAATTGACCACATGGAAAGTAGTCCTGTGGTATTCATGGAAATTAGTATCATCCCCAATGCTCCTCCCGCAAAGCAGGATAAAACTATTGCAGGATTGAAAATTTTGGTCAGGTATGCCCCTACAAAACGACCAATCATTGCACCCGACCAGTAAAAGGTTACAAAAGCGCCGACTATTGCTTTTTTGTCCATAGACCCAAGGTCCGCATTCAGCAGGTTTGATGCAATGTCAGACATCCATGAAGTACTTTGAATAAGGGTATGCATTTCCATACTGATAAAGTAGTTGACCAGATAACTCCCGATAGCGACTTCTGCCCCTACATAGACCAAAATGCCGAAGGCACCCATCATCAGGGTTTTATTCTCTAAGGCTTTGCGATACCCCTTGTTTGATACTGTCTGAATAAGTGTAGGAAGTTTGACAAAAGCAAAAAGAATTGCCAGAAAAATAATGGCAGCAGTAATGACAAGAAAGGGAGATTGAACCGCGGTGGCTTCTCCTATCAGATAAGTGTTTTTTTCTGCTTCGGAAAGTATAGCTATTTCTTCCTCGGTTTTCACCGTATCACTAAGCAGAAACATGGCACCAATGATAGGTGCAATCGCTGTTCCCAGAGAATTAAAAGCCTGTGCAAGGTTCAAACGACTTGATGCTCCTTTTTTATCACCCAAAGCAGCCACAAAAGGATTGGCTGCCACCTGAAGAATAGTCATACCGCCAGCAAGAACAAAATAAGCAAGCAAAAAGATACTGAACTGACGGAAATCAGCGGCAGGGTAAAAAAGAAAACATCCGAAAGCCATCGTCAACAGCCCTAAAATGATGCCTTTTTTATATCCAATTTTTGAAAGAACAAACCCTGCAGGAATGGAAAGAAGAAAATAGGCCATGAAAAAGGCAAACTGAACCAAGCCTGCCTGAAAATAATTCAAGGTGAACAATTCTTTAATCCTTGGAATCAGAGAATCCACCAAAACCGTAATAAAGCCCCAAAGGAAAAACAGGGAAGTCAGGGCTATAAAGGGGAAAAGAAATTTACTTTTATTTGTATGATCTTCTGATGGTATATTTTCCGATTTCTGATCTTCCATTTTTCCTTTTTTATTAGTATTAATTTGCTAAGAAAGTAAATATATAGCTTTATCAATCAAAAATATCAATATTTAAATTGGAAATTAAATACTAAGATTCTGAAAAATGTAATTAATCAAATAATTTTATCAATTTTGAGTTAATGTTACTATTTTTTCATAAAACACATAAATAAAATGCGTACTATTTTCTTGATTCTGAGTTTGATCACTATAACTTTATGCAAAGCACAGGAAATTACAGTCGAACAGCAAAATATTGCTTTCAAATATTTAGAAACATCACAACAGCTGATTGCAGATTTGAATCAGATTATGATGAACAATAATCAACTGACGCTAAGTAGACAAAAAGAGGAGGAAAAGTTAAAAGCCGCTAAAAAAATGCTTGCCGATCAGGCTTCAGAAAAAATTGCAAAATTTACTGAAGAGGAAGCACCCGAAAACGGTTTTGATTTAAAGGAAAATGCCCTTTCATATGCCAAAATGATGAATAAGATTTTGGTGAAAGATATGAACTTATATTATATAAAGGCTGCGAATAAAGCATTAGATTGCAATAAATGTCTTCCCGCTCTCAAAAAAGCTTACAAAATGCAGATGGAAGATTATAAAATTGTTGATCAGAATTTTGAAAAAATGAGTGAAAGCCTGGATAAAGTTGCAGAGAAACACCTTATTGAATTCCAGGAAGATGACAGTGTAAATGATCAGGTAGACAAGATGAGAGAGGCTGTAGATTATACTATGGTGATGAATATTGGTATGCAACTCGCTGTGGAGTCATACAACAGGTTGGCAAAAAGTTTTCAGAAAATCATTGAAAAAAAATTAAAAATTGAACAATTTGAAAAAACAGAGCAAAGGTTCAAATCTGATCTTTCAAAAGTGAAATCTTATATGGAGGGGATGACAGAGGAAGAAAGGTCCTTTTACGGCGACAAAAAACTCTGGGAAGCTGCCAATAAACTGTTAGACAATCTTAAAATAATAGAAAAAAAAGAATTGGCAAATTTAAAGGAGCTTCTTTTGAAACATGAAAAAAATGAAAAACCCGATAAGGAAAAATTGGATGAAATAGTTGCTGTATTTGGTAAAACAGGGGGTCTTTTAAAAAAATATGAAAACTACAGGGTGAAATTTCTGAACGGTGAATTCAAATAATGAAATCCGCCTGCGGGATAAGACCGGCAGGCGGATTTTTCTTAATCAAGAATGGCAGCAACCCCCGGAAGTACTCCTCCTTCCAGTAATTTTAGCATTGCACCGCCACCGGTAGAGACAAAAGATACCTCATCAGCTTTGCCGGCTTTGTTGATTGCGGCAACGGAGTCTCCTCCACCAATTAATGAGAATGCCCCTTTTTCTGTAGCTTTTACCACAGCATCTGCTATTTTCATAGTGCCATTGGCAAAATTAGACATTTCAAATACCCCCATCGGGCCATTCCATACCAGGGTTTTAGATGCAAGGACCACATCGTCGAAACTATCTACGGCTTTGTTGCCAATATCGAGGCCCATCCATCCATCGGGAATTTTGTAGCTGTCGACTGTATTTATTGATGCATCATTATCAAATTTATCAGCAATAACGGAATCTTCAGGAAGGAGAATCTTTACACCTTTAGCCTCAGCTTTTGACAATAAACCAAGTGCAGTATCTAATTTATCCTCTTCAAGCAAGGAGTTGCCTACCTTTCCTCCCTTTGCTTTGATAAGTGTATAAGCCATGCCTCCGCCAATAATAATATTATCGACAGTATCAACCAGTTTTTCCAATAACAGAATCTTATCGGAAACCTTGGCACCTCCAACAATTGCAGTAAAAGGACGTTCAGGATTGTCTGTAAGTTTTTTAGCCGATTCCAGTTCTTTTTTTATCAGAAAACCAAAGGCTTTAGCACCTTCAGGGAAAAACTTTGCGACAGTGCAGGTAGAAGCATGTGCACGATGTGCTGTGCCAAAAGCATCATTAACATAAACATCTGAAAGCTTTGACAATTGTTCCGCAAAATGTTCATCCCCCTTTTTTTCTTCCTTATAAAACCGGGTGTTTTCAAGAATCAGGACATCTCCCGTTTTCATTGAGGCTACCTTTGTTTCCACTTCAGGGCCTACCGTATCTTCAATAAATTCAACTTTTTGACCCAAGAGTTCAGAAAGCGGTTTAACTGTATGCCTGAGGCTGAATCGAACCCGGTCAACAGAACCATCAGGAAGGGTTTTCTTTTGAGGGCGACCAAGATGAGACATCAGAATCACGGCCCCGCCCTTTTTCAGAATATATTGTATTGATGGCAATGCGCCTCGTAATCTTGTATCATCAGTCACTTCATATTCAGAATTTAGCGGGACATTAAAATCCACACGCATTAATACCTTCTTGCCGGAAACATTTATATTTTCGATGTTCATTATGATAATCTGTGAAATGTTTTTATAATATTTTTCAATTAATAAACCGTCTGTCCCTTTTTAAACTCTATATAAGAACAGACAGACGAAAATAGCAAAATATTAATGCTTAGTTCATCTATTACCATATTTTTTTATTAACTTGAATAGAAGAAATCATTTATTTAAAGTATTGCTATTTGCCTTGTAACCTATATTCCGGTCTATGAAATTTGACATTAACAGAGAACATAAAAAGCTTTCATACCGAAAGACAAATGATACTACCCTGGGGAATATTCTTATTCCCTATCTGAGGGCTTATGGACTTATTGATAAATACCACGAATCGCGTGCAAAACAAATATGGCATGAAACAATGGGCCCCACTATCAGTACATATACCCAAAATATTTATGTAAAAGACAGAAAGTTATATATCACATTGTCTTCCTCCTCATTACGTCAGGAAATCTCTTTTTCAAAACATAAAATTAAAGATTTTATCAATCAGGAGATTGGTGAGGATTTTCTCAAAGGCGTTATTATCTGGTAAAACCTGGAATGCAGGTGTTTCAGCATTTATTTTTTATCTTTTATAAACATAAATTATAAGAATCAATTATTCCACTAATGATAGTTGGTGTAGGGCCTGCCGTATTGATGGCAGTTGATGGCCTGATTCTCTGTTAAATCAATAGTCTGTGAATTAGTTGCAGGCTGTTTTTTTTGTGAAAGCTTTTTTATTCAGCTATTTTTTATAATTTGGAGAATTAATAATAAAATTTGAAAAGATTGAATAAGTATCTTATATTTTTTGCAGCATTATATCTTCTGAGCCTGACATCAGCTTGTGAAAACGATGGTAAAAAGACTAAAAATCATGATGTCTTTAGTGATACCGGAAAAGTATCAGTTGATCGCCCTGATACGGAACGCCTGCAAGGGAATCCCATTTTATTATATATTACTACAGAACATGCTGTTCTGAGGGAATCGCCGGATATTAACGCTCCTGAAACAGGCCGTAGAGTAAAAGGGGACAGTTTGCTTTTCAGTAATAAAATTTCAAGCTTCAATACTGAAATTAAACTGGAGGGCATTCATTTTAACGAACCGTGGCTCAGAGTAATTACTGAAGGAAATAAAATGAGTTGGATTTATGGCGGATGTATAAACTTCAGCGCCTCTGAACATATTAAGCTCAGGGAAAAAGTGTTGGATCAGCGAGCAATTACTTTTTTTGGCCCTTCCCTGGCTCAACAAATTTCTATCTATCAGAAAGAGACTAAAAGTATTGCTACCCTGCCCGGTTTCAGAAGCCTGCTTACAAGAGCAAAAACACTGCAAGACAGCCTTGGAATTAAAATGAATGCGCTGCTTCAACTGCATACTGGAGAAGAGATTCCTGATTTTTTCTGGCTCAACGAATTGATGGACGGCATGTTGGTTCATTATGTCAGTGAACAAGGAAGGTATTACCTGTTCAGAGATCTTAAATTCTGGCAGAATATTAGTTTAAAAACACTGGAAGACGAAGATGATGCCTTTATGGAGTTGATGTTATCTGCCTATTCTTCTGACAGTATTGAATATATATATTATAGTTGGCAGTTGCCGGTTGATGACAGTACTACTTGTAGTTTACTTGGTAGCAACCTTCACACCGAAGTGTTGAATAAGATGTCTCTTGCTATCGATAGCAATAGCTATTTCAAAGCTGAAATAGATGAACTCAGGCAGGCTTTGGTCAACGATTTGAGTATCTGTAAACATTATTGGTTACCACTGCAAGCTATAGAGGAAGAGTTGGCTTTAATCATTGACAGGAACTATGTTTTTCTTGATAAGTACAATTGGATAGCTATTAAGAGTCATCGTCAGTTGCTGCTGGAAAATGAAAGTAATTCTATTAAAGTGAATTTGTTTGAAGGGGAAAGCTAACTGAGGTTTTCAGATGACTTTATAATTTCCTTAATTGATTTTATCAGACTGATTTTACTGTGTTGTTATTTCCTGCCCACAATTACGGTTGATAATCCCCAGGTTCTGAACACCAATACATCAATTATTTTGAAAACAGGCACCAACATATTATACAAACGCATCTGACCTCCTGGAATGCTTTCGTTTTTTTGTAATTTCCCGGAAATGAACCAGGCAAAAATACCCATGAAGTTGAAATATTGTTTGCTCTGAATTTTGTAATTATTATTAACAAATAAGGTACTTAATGTCTTTTTGTTATAACGACGGTAATGATCAAGGGATTTGTCTATTCCGTTGTATAATTTTTGGTAGGATGGTACGAGTATTATCAGATTGCCCTCTTCTTTCAATAATTTGCGGCAATTTGCCAATGCAAGATTATCATCATAGATATGTTCGACTACATTGAGGGCAAAGACAGTGTCAAAGCTATTAAATAAATCCTTGAATTTATTGTCAAATTCAGGATCTGTCAAATCCATTAATTTTACCCCTTTTAAAGTTTTATTATCATTGAATTCTTCTCTAAGCCTCCTGCAATATCCTTCCCGGATATCTGAAAGCATTATGGGTAATGCATCTTTTAGAAAAAAATCAGAAATATTACCTACTCCACTTCCTATTTCAAGGATGTTACCCTTACAATGTGGTTTGATCGTTTCATACATCCATCGGTTGAATTTTCCGGCATCTTTTATAAGATCCAAAGTATCTCCTCCAACCTGATCTATCTCTTTGTGTTTTATTTCTTCCATTAAATCACAGGGTTAATGTCTAAATATTGTAAAGTCCGGTATGAATTGAGTCTATAAATATAAATTTGCTTTTACAGTTTATTAATTCGCATAACACAAAGGTAAACAATATCTTAGGATTGTAATAATAAAATTATAAGGCCTGAAAGAATCGCTGTAAAAATGGCCAATAAAATTGAAAGGAAAAACAAATTCTGGAAAGACTTAAACAGATTGTATTTGAAAATGCAATATATAGCTCTTACCCCGTCTTTCCAGTTTATTTTTTTTCCTTCAGCAAAAGTCCTTCCGTAATAGGAAATTCCCACTTCATAGATTCTGATATTGGGAATCCTGGCAATCTTTGCTGTGACTTCCGGCTCAAAGCCAAACCTTTTTTCTTTCAGTTCAAGACTTTGTATATGTTTTGTTCTGAACATTTTGTAACAGGTTTCCATGTCTGTAAGGTTCAGGTTCGTATTCATATTTGACATAAACGTAAGAAGCCTGTTGCCTAAGCTATGCCAAAAGAATAAAATACGATGAGGATTACCGCCTATAAACCTGGAGCCATAAACAACATCTGCAAAGCCTTTAATAATAGGTTTAAGTAAAAGATTGTATTCTTCAGGGTCATACTCGAGGTCTGCATCCTGTATAATTAAATACTTCCCTGTTGCCTTAGAAATACCGGTATGCAATGCTGCTCCTTTACCTTTGTTTTTTTTATGTATCAAATACTGAATATTCATATCTGAATGTTCTTTCATGTATTTCTTGATACTTTCTTCCGTATTGTCTGTCGAACAATCATTGATAATCAATATTTCTTTTTGAAGATTGTCTAATAGTTGTACAGCTTTGACCTTGTCAAGGATCAGATGGATGGTTTCACCTTCATTGAACACGGGTATAACTATTGATAACTTATGGATGACCTCTTCCTGCATTGATTATAATGGTATTAAATTTTAATACAATAACCTCTGTATGTTGTTCTGAAAACGGCTATGTATAAACATAGCCGTTCAGGTTTTAACAAATAAGTCTTCGTATATTATTTTGCTTATTGTAAAATCGCAGGATTCATTCCCATATTGGAAAATCCACCATCGTGAAACAAATTTTGCATTGTAACAAATCTTGTGTAGTCGGAAAATAATGAGACGCAATACTCGGCACAGGCATCAGCAGAAGCATTGCCCAAAGGAGACATGCCTTCAGAATAATCAAGAAAATCCTGAAAGCCATCTATGCCTGTTCCTGCAGTAGTCATAGTAGGGGATTGTGAAATTGTATTGACCCGAACTTTGTTGCGTTCTCCAAAGTAATAACCAAAGGTTCTTGCATAGGATTCAAGCAAAGCTTTTGCTTCAGACATCTCACCATAGTGAGGAAAAGTGCGTTGTGCCCCTATGTACGTCAGTGCAAGGATAGAACCCCAATCTTTCATCGCTTCAGTTTTCCAAAGGGTTTGCATCAGCTTGTGAAATGAAATAGAAGAGATATCAAAGGATTTCTGCATGAAATCATGGTTCAGGTCTGTATAGGGTTTATTCTTTCTGATGTTTATTGACATCCCGATAGAATGTAAGACAAAATCAATCTTGCCTCCGAAAATCTCCTGACTACGGGTGATCAGCTTTTCCAGGTCATCCATTCTTGTAGCATCAGCGGGGATTGCTTCGCAACCCAGTTTTTCTGCCAGAACTTTAATGTTTGTATCTCCGGGCATTCTGAATGCAACAGGTGCATTTGTCAATACCAATTCAGCACCCTCTGAGGCACATTGTTCTGCAACTTTCCAGGCAATGGATTTGTCATCTAATGCGCCGAAAATAATCCCTTTTTTTCCTTTTAAAATCATAAAACTTTTCGTTTTGAGTAAGAATATAATGTCTTATAGTTGAAAACAGACACAATATTACTAAGATTCTTTTTAGGAACAAGGGATTTGAGGCAAAAAAATCGTTGAGTCTATTTTTTAGTTGGAAAATTCTTACTTGCAATGGATTTCCTGAATGTTTTTATAAAAAAAAGGACACAGGGTACTGTGTCCTTTCTGATGGGGGAGTATAATGTAAAAATAGTTTGTATAATTAAAGTAAGAAGCAAATAAAAATATAAATAAATCTTTATTCCCATTAGTTAATTCTTCGAGGGATAGAATTTTTAGATGCCCTGCTGCTTGCTTTTTTTATTATAAAAACGTATGGTTACAAAGTTAATCTATTTTTCAGACAAATTCCACCTCAATTCATAAACGGTAGCTTTGGGTTTATAAATGGTCGGTTTCAGAGGATAACTGGTAAATCAGACATTTTTTAGATCTTGAAACGGACCATTTATATAGAGATATTGTAAAAGTTTAAGATTAATTTTTTCGGATATCTTTAACTAAGTCCTCCCATTCCGGATTGAACCAACTGATAACAGAGTTTCTGTTAGGGTTTGTTCTTATGTTGATTTCTTTTTCCCGTTGTAACGCTTCTTTAATGTCACTGAAATATTCAAAATAGACAAGTTTTGCCTTGTTGCCATGTTGTTCACTTTTGGAGCCTGAATGAATACAATGTTGAATTTTTTCAAGGTCATTGGTAACTCCGGTAGTGGTCAGATTGTTTTCTGTATTTGTTATTATATAAACATAATATTGTTGATTGCTCATTACTGTATAATTTTGATTGTTATAAATGAAGTGATGTTTTAATAGAAGGGGCTTTAGGGAATAATTATGAGAACTATTAATTGTTTTTTTTCAGGCTCTTTATTATTTTTGTTGCTACACGTTCTATAGAACCTATCTCATCCAAAAGGCGCTTGCAATCAGGATATTCTTCAGATTCTTTACATAAGTTGAGCCAGTATTTTGTATCCGAAACCTCTTTCAGTGCTGTTTGTATATTGTACAAGAATTCGATCTTGCTGTCTGCATTCTGAGATTCTGCGATATTAACTCCTATAGAGGTTCCTGACCTGAGGAGTTGATTACTCAATACATATTTGTTTCTTTTGTCAAGTTCTGCAGTATACTCAATAATTGAAAGGGAAAACTGAAATGACAGGTCGACAATTAAATTTGGTTTTTTGTTATTCATTGATTGCTTTTAATGATGAATGAAATTATTGTAAATAAAAAGTTGATTTTTATATAAGTTATCGTTTTTTTGAGTGTGAAACCTATTGAGCCCAGTTTTCCTTGTCCAGGCTACGGTATTGAATTGCTTCGGCGATATGGTCCGTATTTACTTTATCTTTTGTTGCCAGGTCTGCAATAGTCCTTGCTACTTTCAATATCCTGTCATAAGCTCGTGCAGAAAGCTGAAAGTGTTCCATAGCACGCTTCAAAAGTACCTTACTTGCTTTATTGAGATCACAGTATTTTCTTATATGGTTTGATTCCATCTGTGCATTGCAATGTGTCTCGGAATAGTCTTTGAACCGTTCCGTTTGAATCTGCCTTGCAGTAATCACACGTTTCAGAATTTCTTCACTGCTTTCCTGCGATCTTTCATCTGCAAGTTCATCATAATTAACCGGTTTTACTTCGATATGCAGATCGATACGGTCAAGGAGGGGGCCGGATATTTTATTGAGGTAATTCTGTACTGCAGGTGGTGAACAAACGCAATCTTTGTCGGGGTGAGTGTAATATCCACAAGGGCAGGGGTTCATAGAAGCAACCAACATAAAGCTTGCGGGGTAGTCTACTGTAAATTTCGATCTGGAAATGGTGATTTTCCTGGCTTCCATCGGCTGACGCAATACTTCGAGTACCGTCCGTTTAAATTCCGGAAGTTCATCCAGGAACAAGACCCCGTTATGTGCCAGGGATATCTCGCCGGGCCGGGGGTAGTTTCCTCCGCCAACAAGGGCCACATCTGAGATGGTATGATGTGGATTTCTGAAAGGACGTTCATGAATCAGGGCCGTTCCTGTGGGCAATAAACCTACGACAGAATGTATTTTGGTCGTCTCAAGCGCTTCGTTGAGGTCAAGAGGGGGCAGAATGGAAGGAAAGCGTTTGGCCAGCATTGTTTTTCCTGCTCCCGGAGGGCCGATCAATATCAGATTGTGCCCTCCTGCTGCGGCTATTTCCATAGCTCTTTTGATACTGTGTTGGCCTTTTACATCCGAAAAATTCACTGAAAAGAGTGTTTGGCTTTTCAAAAACTCCTCTCTTGTATCTACAACTGTGGATTTCAGGGTTGTTTTGCCCAAGAAAAATGAAACTACCTCTTTAATATGTTCAACTCCAAAAACCTCAAGGTTGTTCACTATTGCAGCTTCTCTTGCATTTTCGTGTGGCAGAATCAATCCTGTATAGCCTTCTTTTCTTGCTTGAATAGCAATGGGGAGTGCGCCTTTTATTGGTCGCAGTGTCCCATCCAGCGATAACTCTCCCATGAGTATGTACTTGTCGAGCTTGTCAGAGGGGATTTGATTATTTGCTGCCATAACCCCAATGGCAATAGGTAAATCATAATAAGAACCTTCTTTCTTAAGGTCGGCAGGGGCCATGTTGATTATAATTTTTACCCTAGGGATGCGGTATCCGATTTCTTTCAATGCAGTCTCTATCCGCCAATAGCCTTCTTTGACGGCGTTGTCGGGTAGCCCTACAAGAGAATAGCCGGGCTTCCCCTGCATGATGGCACCACCTGCACTGACTTCAATTGTAATTGTTTGTGCATCAATTCCTTCTACGGCACTGCCGTATGTTTTTACCAACATATTTTTTGATTGATTTTGTGTTATGAATTTGTGAGAATGCCATGAGAAGTGGCAACAGTGTGGGGTCTACGGTATGCTTAGTTTTTTTGTTACAGATTGAACCGATTTATCTGATAAAAACAGGAAGTTATTTTTTGCCCGGAAAAAAAGGCCTGTAAGGCCTCTGTGTTTTATCGCTGATGGGATTTTATTAAGGGGGATTAAAAAAAGATCATTTTGGCAAACGAATTTGAAGCTCACAGTTAAACGCTCATTTATTTATTGAAGGGGATCATCTCCTGACTCTGAATTCCCTGCTGCAGCGGACACATTCAAAAGTCAGCATACTTATTTTCCATTGTTCATCTTTATATTCTGAACAATATTTGTGATTGTCTTTCTTGGAACAATAGGGACATTGTACCGATTTTATCTTTTTTCTTCGTTCTGCATCAGATAATGATTCGAATTCAGCATAGGGTTCTCTAAAGAAGTCTTTACAATACTGAACAAAATTAAACCTGATAAATATAATCAGCAGCGAACTGATTATACACATAAAAAAAATTGAAAGTACTAAATCTTTTAAAAAGTATTTTGTGTTGTAATCGGGAATAAAGTGCCCGTTAGTATACATTCCGCTTTCCATGAATACTCCATTCGAAAAATGTTTTGTATAGACCTTTGTGCTTCTCAGACCGTATTGATCACATTTTATTCTGATCGTATTTCCGTTATACAGGCGGTAGACTTTATGATAGATCGGGCTATCTTTCAAATTGACTTTTATTGTGGATTTCTGAATTTCAGGTTTTCCGTTTACTGAATTCATGTTATTCCATCCAAAAACAAGGAGATAGATTAATGAAAGGCTCAGAATAATGAGTATGTTTCTGAAGTATGCAGGAATTGTTTTCATTGTAAATTAAATATAGTAGGCCTGTGTTTATGTGAAGGGGGAACAATGAAAATCAATCCCCGTAATCCACCCTCGAAACAATTGAACGGCCGAGTGTCAATTCATCGGCATATTCCAGTTCTCCACCAAAAGAAACCCCCCGGGCAATGGTAGAAATCTTTACATCAACTTCCTTCAGCAGTTTTGAAATATAGAAAATAGTTGTTTCTCCTTCTATAGTAGGACTGATTGCCATAATCAGCTCTTTGATCCCCCCTTTTTTTACTCTTTCAACCAGGCTGTCAATATTCAGTTGTTCAGGTCCTACCCCTTCAATAGGAGATATAATGCCTCCCAATACATGATAAAGACCAAAAAACTGCCCTGTATTTTCTATGGCCATTATTTCTTTGATACCTTCTACTACACAAACAGTTTCCTTGTTTCTTTTTGGGGAAAGACAAATACTGCAGGTTTTTTCATCTGCGATATTATGACAGATCTTGCAGAATTGTATGCTGTCTTTCATTTTTACAATGGCTTCACAGAATTCTGCCACTTCATCAGTCCCTGTCTGCAGAAGATGTAATGATAGTCGGAGTGCGGTTTTTTTTCCTATGCCGGGCAGGGTAGCAAAGGCATTGACGCAGTCTTCCAGTAGTTTTGAGGAAAGGTTCATTGTTTATGTTTTCATTCTGAATGTCTGAGACAAAGATACTCAATTATTACAGGATAAACACCTGAACACCTTAATAAATTAATGCACATGACTGTGCCCTACAAGTAAGGCAAGGCTTACCGACATAAGCAGCATTCCCGTAACGACCCCGTAGGTGGACATCTGATGTTCTCCGTATTTTCCTGCAGCAGGCAAGAGCTGATCTAGGGAAATAAAAACCATTATTCCCGCTACCGAAGCAAGAAGAATTCCCATGATCAAGGGAGAAAGGAAGCTCATGAACAAAAAGTAGCATAGTATTGCACCTGCAGGTTCTACCAATCCGGAAACAAAAGAGTACATAAAGGCTTTCTTGCGGTCTCCTGTGGCATGATAAATAGGCATGGAAACAGCTATGCCTTCCGGTATGTTGTGCAGGGCGATGGCGATGGCTATTGTGATACCAAGGTGTGGGTCTTCCAAAGCTGAAATAAAGGTGGCTATCCCTTCAGGGAAGTTATGAATGGCCAGGGCTATTGCAGTCATTACGCCAACCCGCATCAGCTTCTTGTTCTTTTTTCCTTCCTCAGTCTCTTCTACTTCATGCGGGTTATGAATACCCGGCATCAGCCTGTCTATTGCAGCAACCAACATCATTCCTGAGAAAAATGCAATTATTGTGATCCAGGCACCATTATGTGAATGGGCAAGATTCTTAGAAATAGATACGGTGGCATGAGGTAACATCTCCATAAAGGAGAGATACAGCATTACACCTGCCGCCAATCCCATGGCAAACGTCAGAAACTTTACACTCTTCTCTTTGATGACAAAGGCAATCGCAGACCCTATTCCGGTAGATAATCCGGCCAATATTGTTAATAAAAATGCTATCTGTACATTATCATCCATTCTGAAGTAGCTTGTTTTGTCTTTTCCTGATTCGCTGTGTCAAATTATATTGTTGACCACTTTATATAATAATCTGCGAAGGTAATAAGTCATGCGCACTTTTTATCTAACAATTCCTTATTTTTATGATTTTACTTATTTTTTTAGCTTGATTTATTTGTTTTTATCACTTTATCAGCCGGAACTTTACATTTTGAGGAATTGTTATTATTAAATATTGGTTTGATTTGTAAATTGATTATTTTTGAAAATATCCGCTTTTTTTTCTTTTCTTTAATCTGTCAATCTTTTAATCTGTCAATCTTTTAATTCCTTTTTAATTATTCTTTCATTCAATATAACGATTATCAATGGCTTTCGAAAATCCTCAGCAAAATCTTAAAGTTTTAGAAAAATATTCTCAAAATAATACAAAAAAGTTTACACTCGAGGATGCCGTTTCTGTTACAGGTATGCCTGTCATAGAAACCGAAGAGGCAGTCAGCAACATGATGGAAAAATATGATTGTAAATTAAGGGTCACCGAAAACGGAGACCTGATTTATGATTTTGGAGCCTCTCTGAACAGAAGGGATAAAAAGCCCTGGACTGAATATTTTACTGATTTTTTTCGCTTGCTTTGGAAAGGGTTTACAGTAAGTTATAAATTGATAACATCTGTTTTTCTGGTTTTTTATTTTGTTTTTTTTCTGGTCCTGCTTATCGGTGCCGCGGTAGCTTCTGAGGATGGTGATGGTGTCGGTGACCTGATCGCAGTTCTGCTGCGGGTTTTCATTTCTATCTTTGAATGGAATACTATCATGGGCTATAATAACCGCTACTACAGAAGAGATGCCTATGGTTATTCCTATCAGCATTATAAAGAAAAGCCAAGAATTTTGGGAAAAAAGAAAAAACCCAAAGACCCAAGGGACGAAAAGAATTTTGTCTCTTCTATCTACGATTATATTTTTGGTCCTCCACGGGTAACGTTGGATCCCCTGGCAAATAATCAGGAAGTTGCTACTTTTCTGAAAGAACAAAAAGGCCTTATCACTACTTCTGAAGTGCAGGCCCTGGCAGGATGGACACGCGAGGAAGCCGAAAATTTTATGACGGAATGTCTCTCGATGTTCAACGGGGAAGCACATGTTTCGGATAACGGAACGCTTTATGGTGATTTTTCGCAACTCATCCGGTCAAAAGACCGTACAGGAGAAGAACCGGTGGTTTGGTACTGGGACGAATATGAACCGGAGTATGAACTGACAGGAAATTCACAGGGGAGAAATACCTGGATAACGCTGATGAATACCTTTAATCTCATCTTCTCTCTTGTTCTTGTTTTTGGTGGGTGGCTTGGCCCGATGGGGCTCAATCTCGGGTTTTGGGGGGCTTTCTTTGTGGGTGGATTTCCATTGGTATATTCATCCTTGTTCTTCCTGATTCCTGCCTTCAGGTGGTTGAGGCAACGTCCGCTTAAAAGAAAACAACACGAACTGAATATCCGTAAACGACTTATGCGTATTGTTTATCAAACCTATGATTCAGGGAAGAAACACGTACACGAAATTCCACTCAAAAAACTTACAGAGGTAGCTAACAATCAAAGAGAATCAGAGGAAAAACTCGATCCTGAAACTATAGACAGGGTCATGAAGGATACCCTTGCAGAATTGGGGGGAGCGGCTTACCTGAACGATCAGAACGAAATCATTTACTCTTTTGACCTCATTGCGCAGGAACTCGACGCAATTGATGATGTCAGGGAAAATAAAAAGGAAGACAGCGACCTGGGGAATGTTATTTTTGAGTCCTGATGTTGCTGGTCTGAATTTTATATCCTGAAATAAATTGATGGTCAAAAATAGGCTGAGGCTCTAGTCATTTTTTTTGTTGAAAACGGGAATAACTATTGGGTTTTCCTTCTATTGCTATTTTTATTACAGAAAGATTGTATAATTATCAAATGAACATAAGATGAATAAAAGATTATAACACTTAATGCTGAAGAGTGTGAAATGTAGATTAAAACTTATTGAATTGAAGCTTTAATCCTTGATAATTTATTTTCTTCCCCGAAAAATATTATATTAGGATGCTTAGTTTTCATTCTGCAAATTTCTCTACATGGCTTCAATAAATCCTCTCAATCAGGTTCTTGGGCAAAGATTTTCCAAACACCTTCTCAGAAGAGCTTCTTTCAGATTTTCAAAACAAGACATAGACAATTTTACTGTTCTTTCTGTCGATGCTGCTGTCGAACAGTTATTTCTTTCTGTCGCAGACCCTGTCCCCGAACCTCAGGACCCACAGGATGCTGTTCCTTTCTGGATAAATAATATTCCATTGGTGAATATTAACTCCGACGGCAGAAAAAAAAGTTATGTAAAGGGCGCATGGATGTATAATGCAATGTCTTCGGCAACAATTAAACACAAACTGATACTTTTTCTTTTTAATCAGTTTACTGTCAGCACTGGAACAGGGAAGTCCACAGAATTTTTCGACTATTTACAACTCCTTGATTTTTATTCCTTTGGTTCGATGAAGGACCTTGCCTTAAAGGTTACTTATAATAGCCTGATGTTAAAGTACCTGGATAATAATACCAACTCGGATAATAACCCCAATGAGAATTATGCCCGAGAATTTCTGGAGCTTTTTACCATTGGAAAGGGACCACAGGTTGCACCGGGAAACTATACCAATTATACTGAAGAGGACATTGTAGAGGCAGCAAAGGTGCTCACCGGAATCCGAAATGACAGTTCAAGGTCAGTGTTTGACCCTCTTACAGGACTTCCTCAGGGGTATATAAACTTCAATAAGCATGATATATATGATAAGACATTCAGTGCTGCCTTTCAGAATACTACGATTACAGGTGCAACCACTATTCAGGATGTGGAACAGGAAATTATAGATTTTATTGCTATGATTTTCGACCAAACAGCGACGGCTACCTATATTTGTCGCAAGCTGTATCATTTCTTTGTAGGGGATACTATTTCAACAGAGGTGGAAAATGATATTATTGCCCCCTTGTCAGCAACTCTTATACAGTATAATTATAATCTTGTTCCTTGTGTGAAACAGTTACTAAAAAGCGAACATTTTTATGATATGGATGATTCTGATAGTACGGATGAAATTATCGGAGGGATGATAAAGTCTCCTCTTCAGTTGCTAACAGAACTGACGACATTGTTTGAGGTTCCTGTCCCTGACCCTGTGACAGATGCTTACAACTTTTATCACTTGTATAGCCACAACTTTTTAATGGCCAAGTATTTCCCCGGAGCTGGAATGCCGCTTTTTGAACCCAATTCAGTAGCAGGCTATCCCGCTTATTATCAGGATCCCTACTATTCTAAATATTGGTTTGATTCTTCCACTATTATTTCAAGATATAAATTGTTATCCTCTTTTATTATCGGAAGAAATCAGCTTGGGGGATTTACCAGTCTGATCGGTCTAACATTCGATGTGGTAGATTGTGTTCAGACAAACAGCCTGTTTACAGATCCTGAAAACCCATCTGCATTGGTTTCTGATATGATAACTTATATGCTTCCGGAGGGGGTGGATTCTGACAGGTTCTCTTATTTTTATGATGATATTTTTCTTGATGGCATGATGCCATATAACTGGACGGTAGCCTGGAATGATTTTCTGACTACACAGGATGATACTGTAGTCCGACCAAGGCTGGAACAAATCTTTACTTTCCTTGTCAATTCACCTGAATTTCAAACCTATTAATCAAATGTCATGAAAAGAAGAGATTTTATAAAAATGAGTAGTCTGGCTTCACTGTCTTCTGTGTTTTTGCCCAATAGAATGAGTGCCGCCTTCTCGCCCCTGATGTTACAATCCTGTGCGGGAATCAATGAAAGGGTTCTTGTTCTTGTCAGACTGATAGGAGGGAATGATGGGCTCAATACGATTGTACCCCTGGATCAGTATAGTACCTATGCTAATTTCAGACCTACAGTACGTATTCCGGATACAGGTTCTGATGCTTATATTAATCTCGATCCCTCGCTTCCTATTCAGGATCAGGTGGGATTACATCCTGTATTGGGACCATTTAAGGATTTGTATGACAGTGGCGAGATGACCGTTATTCAGGGCGTTATGTACGATTATCAGGATCGTTCTCATTTTAAATCCACCGATTTGTGGATGATGGGAGGAGATGGCACCGGGTTGAATAATAATCCCGGGTCGGGGTGGCTGGCACGATATCTTGAAAACTCCTTCCCGGGCGTAGCGGGAAATCCCAATTTGTTCAGTTCACCACTTGCCCTTCAGCTGGCCGAAAAAAAACCGGCATTACTTTTTCAGGGGGAACACAGCCACGGAATTTCCACTAATCTTTCAGGTCAGGATGTGTCGGGCTATTATTCTGTCGTCAGCGGTATTGGCGGGGCCCCTGTAGATAATGTGCCTTCTTCGGAACATGGGGATTTACTGGACTATATTATGGAGGTCGAAAAAAATGCCAATGTCTATTCACAGGCTGTGTCGAATGCTTTTAACAGCGGTTCGAATGCCCTGACTTACCCTGCCTTTGATCTGGCCGATCAGCTCAAAACGGTAGCCCGTCTTGTCAATGGAGGAATACAAACCAAGGTCTTTTTGGTTTCTCTCGGAGGGTTCGATACGCATGGAGATCAGATAGACCCTACAATGGGTGTTTCTGTTGGACGACATGCTGAACTTCTTGATGAACTCGCACAGTCAATGAAAGCCTTTATGAATGATATCAAGGCCTTGGGTATAGAGGATAAATTTTTGACGGCAACGTTCTCGGAATTCGGAAGGAAAGTGAAGGAAAATGGTAATTATGGTACAGACCACGGAGGGGCTGCTCCCATGTTTATTATGGGTTCCTGTATCAACGGGGGTGTTTTAGGGACTAATGTTGATTTGTCGGAGGCTACAGATAACAATAATTATCAGATAGAGACCAAGCAATATGATTACCGGAATATTTATGCCACGATCCTGCAGGATTGGCTTGGTGCCGATACATCTATAGTAGACCTAAGTCTTACAGATAATAATAATCCTGCAGCTTCCTATACCACCGCAAAACTCGATACATTGATCAGCAGCGGTTGTAAAGTTGACCCAAACTGTTATATCATCAATTTCAATGTGAATGTCAATGAAATAGAGGAGGGCAGTGACATCGTTTTTTATCCTGTGCCCGCACGTAATTTTGTAAATATCAGTTTTGGAAAACCCTTTACCGGCAAAGTTAGCATGACCAATACCTCCGGACAGTTGATCGTTCAGAAAGTGATCACTCATTCCAATACAGCTTACCTCAATTTTGGGAAATTGGCAGCAGGTACCTATTTTGTTATGATAGAGGATTCCGGCAATAAAATTTATACCAAAGAGATTTCTGTTTTTTAATGAATATGTCTAGATATTAATTATTAATCAGGTAATTATTAATTTCAGAAGAAAGACAGAATATTAAAAAATCATAGGATTTTTCCAGGAATCTTATCCATCATCATCAGAAAATCAAATCATCCTGAAATCAGCGTCAGCGATGTGCAGTTTGTGGCTTTTGCCACAGGCCGAAGGGCCGAGCGACAGCGAGTGACGAAACGTAGCGCCCGGACGCCCCCCAAAAAAGGCATTATAAAATTCTTGCTTCTGTTCTTCTGTTTTCCTGTCTGCCTTCTTCAGTATCATTTGTTGCTATAGGTTCCTCTTCACCATATCCTTTTGCTATGAGTCTTGCAGCCTCCACTCCTTTTTTGACAAGGTAGGTCACTACTGACTTTGCCCTGTTTTCAGATAATTGCTGATTGCTGTCGTTATTGCCTACACTGTCTGTATGTCCGGCAATTTCCAGCTTCAGGTCTTTTTTTGCTTTCAATGCGGCGGCCAATTCGTCTAGCACATGAAATGAAGAGGGGAGGAGTACTGATTTTGAAGTTTCGAAATGTACATCATCGAGCGTAAATTTTTGTTCCGGTCTGTACCTTACAGCCAATTCCCCGCTGATAATTCCCTCCTGTTTGGCAATGTTCAGTCTGTCAAAATCGATCTGAGATCCGAGCCCCTGAATTTTTATCTGATAGATATCCCCCTCAGGCAGCAGTATTCTGAATTTTCCATTTTTGTCAGATATCCCTTTAAAGCTTTTGTTTGTTTGGATACCTTCAAAAATTATTACATCGTAAGGTCGTATTGCCTTTTCCATGTCAGTTACCGTAACAGCCAACATGGCAGAATCTTCAGAAGCAGAAAGAGGTTCCTGAGCAGAAATAAAGGAGCTGATGAAGAGGATAAAAATAATAATAAGATTTTTCATTGAGGTTGTTTTTTTATTAAATAATTACAACCTCATAAGACCTTATTTGATTTTGGTTACAGTTTTTCTGGTTTTTTTGGCAACAAAACGGAGATAACGTTTCAGATCTGCAATAGATTCGATCTCATTGCTAAGGTCTTCCATAGTAAAAGAATAAGAACCGGTTTTCATTTTTACAGTGGAACGTTTCACGAAGGAAAATATCTTGCCCTTACTGGTCCAAAGCAGAAAAACATTATTGGCCTTGCTATTACAAATAAACTCATCGGGCTTAAAGCTGTAGGCAGCATTATAATTCATGTCAATGACGGTCAGCATATGCGCGTCGTCAATCAGTTTTTTAAATTCATCCCGGTATTCAGCATCCACAGCAATCTGATTTTCTACTTTATATACCTCACTCAGGTTATAGGCGCCAAAGGAACGAAGGCTGAGTTCTTTTATCATTCGGGGATTATAGAAGTGTCTGACAAGGTAATTGCCGGGGTCAGGGCCTTTATCTTCTTCTGCCTTCTCAATACCTTCGGGCATAAGAGAAGTAATTCCGACATTTATTTTATTACTATCCCGTTCAGGCCCATTGTTTTTTAATTCTTCTTTTTTGATAAACTCCTCAACGTCCTTTTTGAAACTGATGCTGTCAAATTTTTCTTCATAAGCACCTCGTTTGGGGAATCGTATTTTTTCATCTGTTACTTTCCAGTTTTCAGTTTGTTCGTCAAAATAATACAGATTCATTCCTGATTTTCGTTTATCAGCTTCGAAATCCAGCGAAAGTTTTTTGCCAGGAGCCACCTTCAGTTCTTCATCGTTTTTAAATGCGCGGACTTCGAATATACCGGCAGCACTGAAGTTGAAGTTCTCTTGATCATCGTTAAAGTTCATAGGGATTCCAGAAAATGCCATTGCGGCCTTATCCTTTATTTGTCTGTATTGTATCTGATAGCTTCCGCGGACAGGGTTGCCTTGTTGATCTACCAAAGAATTAGCAGGAATGTGGAGTACAGAATTAGAACCTTTGAGTTGTATAACCGCATCATTTCCTGCAGGTAAATTTTTGCTTATATAAGCGGTTTGAAAAGCATTGGTATTAGCAGGAGAAAGGTTTTTGTCAATTATTTCAGTTTCAGTTTCAGTATTAATTATTTCAGAGGTCGGATTTATTTCTACATTCAGGTTGTTTTCGGACTTATTATTATTCCACAATAAAAGCAGAGCAATTAGCAGGAGGAAGGGAGGGATTGTAAACCAGAAACCTTTAGTTTTAAAAATTGAGGGATTATCGGAAGGGTCGATAAAGGTTTTTTTGTAGACTGAAACATCATTCAGGAAGGCCTCTTCTTTTAATTGTTCCGTGATTTGTTTCTGAAGTTCGACAGCAGATTCAAATTCCTTATTTTCCCTCATATGATGTTCAAACTTATGTTTGTCCAGCTTGCTGAGGCTACCCTCGAGGTAGTTTTCTATATATTCAATATTTTTGAGTTCCTGGCGCATTATTAAAGTTTAGATGGAGATGAAAGTGGCTTGCCGGCAATTTTTTTTGCTCTTTCAATACATTTGTACTTTTGAGTCTTTGCACTGTTGACACTACTGTATTGAAAAGTTTGTGCAATGTCTTTCATTGACATTTTTTTGTAATAGTAAGCCTGCAATAACAACTTGCATTTTTCACCCAGTTGTTGCATAACTCTTGCTAGTTTATTGGCTTGCAGTTGTTGTTCCTGAAACCTTTCCACCTCGCTTTCCACTACTTCATCCCGTTTTATTTCATAATCCAGTTTTGTTTCCTTATTTCTTTTTTTCAAAACATCTTTCCACAAAAACCTGCTTACACTATATAAATAAGTGCCGGGGGCACAGGTGAGAACAAACTCAGTTTTCTGAGCGTTTCGGTATAAAACCAGCAAGGCATCCTGAAAAACATCCTGTGCATCGGCTTCGTCGCCACCGTTGTTATAGATGAATTTTTTGATAGCCGGAAAGGCTTTATACAGTTCAGCAATCGCTTTTTGATTGTTGCCGGAACGAAGTTGTTCTACGATATTGGGATTTTTTCTGGACATAAATAAAACTGAAATTGATTTTTTGTATCAATAATTATATGGTTTTATACATAATAAGGTAACCCTTTTCTGTATTTTGTTTTAATAAAAAGGTAAAAAACTTATCTGTTGACCGGTCTTATTGTATTTTAGGATTGAAAAATACTGTTTTTCACTATAATTTTTATGTGTCATTGATTAAAAATGAATGCCTGTGAACATAACTAAACTGCCAAATACTCTTTTGTTTTTAATATGGTCAGCTACACCGATAGTTTTGATTATGTTACCTGCCAATTACTTTGATGAAGGTCAAAGCCTGTGTTTGTCAGTATTTCTTCTGAATACAGAATGCTTTGCCTGTGGATTGACCCGTGGCACAATGCATTTGATACATTTTGATTTTTTTACCGCTTACTCATTCAATAAGGGTTCTTTTGTGTTATTTCCATTGTTAGTGTATCTTTGGCTTAAAGTTTTGTATGGCTTGGTCCGAACTTTTCTTAAAAAATGAATGCTTTTACTAAATGAACACTGAACTCTTTATTTTTTAGATGTCCTTATTAAAAAAATTAGCAGGAGAAACGGCCTTATATGGTCTTAGCAGTATTTTAGGCAGGTTGCTGACCTTTGTTTTTTTAACCCCTTTTCTGACGAATATTTTTAATGATGACCGTGCACAGATAGGTATTCAGACCGATATTTATGCCTGGGCTGCCTTTTTGATGATTATTTTTACTTACCGGATGGAAACTGCTTTTTTTCGATTCGGTTCAAAAAAAGAAGATCGTGCAACAGCCTACAAAACGGCCACCACTGCAGTAGTGGCTACCACAACGGTTTTGATGTTAAGTCTTATTGCCCTTTCTCAGCCTTGTGCCAATCAGTTAGGCTACCCTGAACAGGCAAATTATATAATCTGGTTTGCTTTTATTCTGGGTTTTGATGCTTTGTCAGCCATTCCCTTTGCCCTGTTGCGCCTTGAAGGAAAAGCTTTGAAATTTGCTTCAGTTAAGTTGGTGAATTTATTTGTTCAGCTGGGCTTTGTCTTACTGTTTTTATATGTATTACCTAACTATTACCCTCAGTATTATGACTCTGACATGGGTATCGGGTATGTGTTTATTGCAAATTTGCTAGCTAGCGGAGTGACATTTTTACTTTTGTTGCCAACCTATTGGTACAAGGTTGTAGAAGATGAAGAAGAGAGGATGATCGACCAAACATTTGCCGCTGTTTTTGATAAGCAGCTCCTGAAAAAAATGCTGCTATATTCTATGCCCCTTGTTTTGGCAGGCTTTGCCGGAATCATCAATGAGGTACTCGACAGAATTTTACTTAAAGCCCATCTGCCCGGCGATCCCGACATGGTTCTGCAGCAACTAGGAGTCTATGGCGCCTGCTATAAGATTGCCATTTTTATGAACCTTTTTACACAGGCATTTAATTATGCAGCAGAACCCTTCTTTTTCAGAAATGCAGATAAGAAATTTGCAAAGAAGCTTTATGCGGATATTGCCTATTTATTTGCTCTTGTAGGAACTTTCGGATTTCTGTCAATCATGATGTTTATGGATATTGTACAATATTTTGTCGGGTCGAATTATCGGGAAGGGTTGATAATTGTTCCTGTTCTTCTGCTTGCAAATTTGTGTTTGGGACTATATTATAATGTTGCTATATGGTTTAAACTCAGCAATCAAACAAAATACGGTGCACTTATAGCTGTTATCGGAGCATTTATTACTATTGTTGGGAATATATTACTGATCCCTTTTTTCATTCGTGCAGGCTACCCCGGTTATCTCGGGTCTGCCTGGGCGACCTTGTTCTGTTATGCCTTTATGCTGTTCATTGCTTATTTGCTTGGACAGAAGCATTATCCGGTTCCCTACCGGATCGGTCGGATCGTTTTTTATATTTGTTTTGTAGTTTTTCTATATCTTTCCTATAGTTATTTTGTTAAACCTCAGCTTTTAGTCAATAGTGTATTTTCTTATGTTGTGAGTGTTTCAATTCTTGGAATGTATATAGGATTTATTTTTGTGATTGAAGGAAAAAGAATCCGGGAGATTTTGAAAAATTCACCCAATTAATAAATTCATATATATTTATTATTAGTTTTGTCTTTTGCTATCTAAATTACATGAAAAGATTAGTATTATTTTTTTTAGTTACGGTATTTTGCCTACAGACCCTACAGACCGGACTGATATATTTCTATTATATTGTTAATAAGAGCTATATAGCTGATAATTTATGTAAAAATAAAGAATCTCCATCATTGAAATGTGATGGAAAATGCCATTTAAGATCCGTTTTGAATATCAGTGAAAAAAAACCTGTAGATTCGCCGGCCTCTCCTGATTTTTCTGAAATTAAAAACCCTTTTCTCTTTTGTAATGATTTTGAAAATTCTTTTCATCTATCATCAGGCTGTTTTTTTATACCTGATTCACTGAATATATTTTTCTATCTTTTTACTTATCGATACAATAGTATATCCTCTCTTTTCAAACCACCTCAATTTAATTAATTGAAGATTAATCATCAAATATAAATTTTTGATAATTACAATTAAGTTTTATTATGAGATTTTTGTTGATAGCTGTAATAAGTTTATCGATTAATAATACTGCTGTTCGTGGTTGTGATATCTGTGGTGGTTCCGGGGCCTTTTACAATGGTATGTTACCCTTGTATTATAAGCATTTTGTTGGTTTTCGGTATCGTTTCAGTTCGTTCAGGTCAGCACTTGGACATCAATCAGCTGCATCTGAGTATTCTCAGGAATATTTTCACAGATTCGAATTGACAGGCAGGTTCTTTTTACATAGGAGGGTGCAATTGCTTGCATTTTTGCCGGTGAATTATCATCAGCAATTCAGTAGCAATGAATCGGTTTCTATTGCCGGTCAGGGCGACCTGTCAGTTCTGGTTTTGTATGATGTCTGGAACAGTAGTTTTGCAAATGAGAAACCTGTAAAGCATAACCTGCTTCTTGGTGGAGGAATAAAGTGTCCAAGCGGGTCTTATGAGAAAAAGAATCAGGATGGAGAATTACTCCATCCGGCGTTTCAGATAGGAACAGGATCTTTAGATTTTATCATCAGCTCTGTTTATACGCTTAGATACAAAAGAATAGGTCTTAATGTCAATGCTTCGTATAAAATTAACCTTCCTGATAAAAATGATTATAAATTTGGGAATCAGTTCACTGCGGCAACTACCTTTTTTGTCCTTTATAAGTCAAAAAAATCAGATGTCGGATTTTTACCCAGGATTGGATTAGATTTTGAGAATGCCAACTATGACCTTAAGGGAGGGTATAAAAGCGCCTCAACCGGAGGGGTTATTCTTTATTCTTCAGCAGGGCTGGATCTTTATTATAAAAAAATCAGAACCGGGGTTAATTTTCAGTATCCTGTTTATCAGGTTGTTTCTGAGAGGCTTGTGGCTGCAGGCCTTCAAATTACAATCAATTTTAATTACCTTTTTTAAATTATATAAAACAATGAAAAATATTTTTTTTAGTTCAATTATAAGTTTTGTTATTCTCGGTTTTTCTTCTTGTGAAAAAACTACAGCAGAAACCGTTTCGATTACCGTTAATTCTATTAATGCACACGATAACTTTAATTCAGGAGATAATTTGAATGTAAATGTTACCTATTCAGACCCTACTGAACTTCATATGTATTCCCTTGTGGTAACCAATAATACAGACTCTTCAGAGGTGCTGAACCTTAGCGGTCACAATCATTCTACCGAATTTACAGTAGACACAACTTTTGTTTTAAATGTTAGTAATCACAGTGATTTCGAATTACATGCCACTGTTTCAAATCATACTGGTGAAACTGCAGAGAAACACGTACATTTTCATGTAATGCCTTAATCTGTTTATCTTTTTATGCATAAAAAAAATGCTGTCTGAATTTTTCAGACAGCATTTTTTCATTTTCAAGGGCATTGTTAATTTCTTATCACGAATCTTTTACATTGACGTATTCCCTTTGGCGTGGTAAAAATGACAATATATATTCCGGAAGCAAGGTCTTGGCTCATATAAAAATTACCTTCAGGAGCAAGGTTGAAACGTTGAATGAAATAGCTGCCATTTATATTTGTTATGGTCATATTCAGTTGCTCAGATGTGAAAAAATTGTAATGTATAGTAGGAGCAATTGATAAACGGGAATCTATGTTAATCTCGTTTTTTGGAGAAACCAAAGTACTAACACCTGTTGTTGAAACATTAGAAAATACCGAATAGTCCTCAGTATTATCGCATAATTTTTCATTTAAACTGTTGCCGTTCTCTTGAATGCCTGCATTTTCAAGGTCTATATCCTTTAAAAAATTGGCAATATTAGCGATAAGGTTAATTTTCAAAAAATTGTTTTCTGTTACTGTCTCAGCATCAATTGAAATACTGCGTAATAAATTATTGCCGGTTGCACGAAACTCAAAGGCTTTGTCAGGAATCTGATCTCCGTTGCTGTCAGTCATTCCTTCTATTGCAACAAAAATATAACTTTGTTCCCCCTGAGAGTACATATTTGCTATAGAAAGGGGGTGTCCCGGGGTGTAGAGAGATGGACTGTTGAGGTTAGAAAGGGAATGTACGCCTACATTGAAGTTTATTGTTTCTAAATTATGTAAAGTAGAAGAAACAGTCCCAAGGTCATAATTTTGGGTTTCGCCGTTGATTAACAAGTGTTGATTATTTATTAGTACTGATTGTCCGGCATCATAAACCAATTCAATGTCTGAAAAATAATACTCTATACGGCTGATAAGAATTGCCTTGTTGTTATTGTCGATATAGATTTGCCCGGGTACAAAAGTTGATTTGTCGAATTTGTGCTCGATATTCAACTCAATATTAGTTTGAGCAGATAAGGAGAGAGTCCCAAAGAAAAAAAATAATAAAACGGACAGGTAATAAGACATTGATAAAAATAAGAGGTTGCAAGTTCTTGTACTGTATAAAGTTACGAAAATTATTGAGGTTTTGTGAAACTTTAACTTTTATTCGTCAAAAATTCCATGTCAATCTTTTCAGGAAATGTACTTTTCAAGTTCCGGGTTTCCTTTTGTCTGAATCTTAAAAAATCAGCGGCTGATTACCTTGATACCTTTTATTACCGGGTCATCCAAAAGTTTGCAAGCCCACCTATGATTATAGCCCACATAAATACTTTCCAATGTTCTTATACTCCAAAGGTCCTGAGGATTTTTGTGAATTTCATAAAGGCCCCTGATGAACAAACTCTTTAATTCCTTTAATTCAAATAGCACCTCAGGTATACTGCTGAATTTGTTAAATGAAATATCCAGGTGTTTTAATCCGGGAATTGCTGAAAGGTCATCCGGCAACTCGGTTAGTTGAAGCCCCGACAAAGATAGAAAACCATCTTTGAGCGCTTTCGAAAAATAGATTTGTTTATCTTTTGTTTCTAGATTAAATAAGGCAAATAAATGACCACGATTTCTTTTCTTCAGCAAATAAAAGGCAATATATCTCCTGTCGAGGTTTCCGGCAGCACAATAAAATTCCAGATTGCGCCTGCAGGTTGTTTCAGATACAAAGCTGCTTATGGGTTTTCGGCTTTTTAGAATCGAAACAAATTTGAGCGGGGCATACTGTCCAAGTATCTGATAGATAATCCTCTTTATTTTTTGATTCCTGTTGAATTTGTATATCAAAAAAAGTTCAGTCATCAATTCCATAGGAAAGCCACCACTTTTCAATATTTCTAAACCCAGTAATATGTTCTCAGTATTTTCACTATGAATCAGTTGCCGAATATTTTCAATATTATCCTTTTCTGGGGACGATAAAAGGTAGGGCTTTTCCATTTTATTGAGGAAATTTACCGTCAATTGTTCTGTAAGTAGGTTAGACTGATACTCCATTATTTCTGAGTAAGCTAAGTTGTGATTACTTCCCAGTAATATATGAGTCGTTTTTTTATTTATTTTGAAGCCTGTGCTTATATCATTCTGCCATAGTCTTTTTTTTAATTCTGATACTTTTCCTGATATTTTTCCCCTTATTACGACTTTATCACCAGCCACCGGCCAATTTAATTTTCCGAATTCATTATGTTGTATCCTCGATTCTATTTCTGAAAGAGCACTGTTTGTATATTTTGGAATGCCACAGTTAATCAAACTCAGAATTTGTTCGTTGTTCAGTTTCTTTATTTTTTTTTCTCCCTTGATAATACGGAGAAAAAACAACTGTTGCTCCTTGGTGTAGTTGTATTTTTGTATATTTTTCAATAAGCGCTCGAAATTAAAAATATCAGGTGTTTTTTTGCTGTTTTTTGCAGTAAATACCACTTCATTTAAATGCTGAAGGTCAAGTACCTCTTCAGGTAAGTCTCTAAGAGCGAGAGCAGAAATAATTAGTTTTTTTAAACTGGGCATCCGAGTGAGTATGGCAGGGAAATAAAGGAAGTTATTGCCTTCACAATGAAGTACTTCTAAATACTTAAGTTGATTCATGCAGGCAGGTAAATGTTGTAGTTTATTGCCTGAAATATTCAACTCGCGTAAATGCACAATATTACATATTTCTTCCGGAAGGGACTGAAAATTTTTCAGAGAATAGCTCAAATCCAATGTTTCTAATGCCATGGCTTTACTGAGGACAGACCACCTGGCAGACTTGCCATAATTGTTTTGAGATAAAATTAAAGTATCTAATTTAGGTATTTTACAAAAAATTTCAGGAATTTGTTTCTGGAAACTGTATTTATGAGAAATCATGCGCAATATCGGCAGGTCGGCCAACTCCTGCGGGAATTTTTTTATCTGACTGTTTCTGTAAATATGAATTTCCTCCAGTTCCTGAAGTAATGCAATCTCAGAAGGTATTTCCACAGTACGGTCCCAATTATTTATACTTAATACCTTTACATGCAAATTACTACATATTTTGTTTTTCAGTCGACGGTATTGCTCGCTTTCTGTAGTCATTGAATTTAATTGATGATTAGCAAAATTCTTTATATCTTATGTTTTCATTTTGCTTATGTCAGTTTTTAAGTACTCATTTGCAACCTTCTTTCAATTAATGTAAGAAAATATCTCTTTTTATTAAAAAAAAGAACAATTTTTCATTGGATTTTAAGAGGATTTTTCATAAGTTTATAATCTTACCTTAAATTTACCTTGCCTGCAGTTGTTTATTTTTGTTTTTAGTTTTTGTGTTGATATTCAGTGTTTTATGTTTCCTGGTGGGTTAATGATGAAGTAATTGGATTTGTTGATATAATATACCTTAAATTGTTTTATTGTAAAAAAAATTATGACTGGTCTGGATTATAATGCTATAATGACTTTGCTTAAAAGTGATGATGATGTTAATCATGAATTAGCTTTTCAATTACTTGAAGGTATAGGGGTTGTCAGCAATTCAGAATTGGCTGTTTTACTTACTCGCAGACCGGATTATCTTTTCAGGTGTTTCAAGAATAATTGGAAAGCTATTCTCAGGCTGGTCAATGAAATAAATTTCCGTTATCACCCTATACCAGAATTGCCACATGATATTGATTTGCTCGAAAATCTGAATATCCTTTCTCTTAGTCACTGCAATCTTGTTTCTTTGCCTTTAGCCATCGGGAAACTTAAAAACCTCAAACATTTGGTTTTAAACTATAACTCACTATCTTCTTTACCTTCTCAGGTTGGTGAAATTGACGGACTTATAGAACTTTCTCTGGTTGGAAATCAGTTTAATGAATTGCCATCTTCAGTTCTTGACCTTCATAATCTGGAAATTCTATCTCTTATTGATAACCAAATAGCCGGTTTGCCCAAAGGACTTAGTCATTTGACACAACTTAGAAAAGTGATTCTCAGAAACAATAAACTAACTGAATTGCCCCTGGAAATATGTATGCTTGAAAATCTGGAAATCCTTGACCTTGCAGATAATAATATCGACAGACTGCCTAATGCTTTATGTTGTCTCAAAAAGCTTAAAAGCCTTTATCTTGATAGAAATAAATTGTCCAAGTCAGAAAAACTAAAGGTCGGACACTTGCTCCCGGAAACTATTATTTATTTTTGATCTTTCGATGTTTTTTAGTTTTATCTTATATTACTTATTTCTTTTTCTATTGTATAAGTGTTTTTGTGCATTTTTATCTTTTTTTATCTTATTATCCACCTTTTATTCCTTATTTTTATCAGAAGGCTTACCTTTGTACTGATAATGTTTTTATTCTAACCATATCTCTTCTATAATTTATTTTTTGTGAATGTTCTCGAGCTTCAAAAAGTACGTAAGACCTATCAGGAACATGTAGCCTGTGATGATGTTTCTTTTAATATCGAAAAAGGTAAGATTTTTGGTCTGCTAGGTCCTAACGGAGCTGGTAAAACCTCCCTTATCAGGATTATTACCACTATCACTAAAGCTGATTCAGGATCTGTTCTCTTTAATGGTGTTCCCCTCAATGCAAAACATCCTTCTCAGATAGGTTATATGCCTGAAGAACGTGGTTTGTACAAGAAAATGAAGGTAGGACATCAGATTACTTATCTTGCAAGGCTGAAGGGCTTTTCCAAAAAGGAAGCTTTTAATCAATTGGATTATTGGCTCGATAAATTTAATATTACTGATTGGCGTCACAAAAAAATTGAGGAGCTTTCCAAGGGAATGCAACAAAAAATTCAGTTCATTTGTACTGTCATTCACAATCCGGAATTATTGATCCTGGATGAACCCTTTTCCGGCCTTGACCCAATCAATACGAACCTTATAAGAGATGAAATTTATGAGTTGAATAAAAAAGGGACTACTATCCTTTTTTCAACCCACCGCATGGAACAGGTAGAACAGGTTTGTGAAAATATTGTTCTCATCAATAAAGGGAAGAACGTACTGAATGGTCCTGTTTCTGATATAAAGAATCAATTTAAGGAACATATTTACCAAATCGATTTTATAGGTAAACTCCCTGAAAATATTGAAGAACATGTTACCGTAGTTGAAGAGCTTGAAAGCAGTATAAAAGTTCAATTGATTGATGTTGGCCATGCCAATAAATTCCTTAATTATCTTTTAACACAAAAAACCCTGGTAACCGGTTTTAACGAAATATTACCCACACTCAACGAAATTTTTATCAAAATTGTAGGAGGAACTTCCGATGAATAAAACCTGGCTGATTATTAAACGTGAGTACCTTTCAAGAGTCTCCAAAAAAACGTTTATTCTTACTACTGTCCTGACTCCTATTGGTTTTGTTATCTTTTGGATCGCCCTGATATTTATAATGTCTTCGGGGGTTGAAAAGAAAAAAATAGCACTTCTCGACCCTTCGGATGCTTTGCAAATAAGTGAAAAAGGAAAACTCAGAGATGGTATGGTTTCTTTTAGTTATCCTAAAAAGAATCTGGATGAGCTCAAATTAACTTTTATTGATGAAGGGTTTAAGGGTATTTTATTTATTCCTGAACAATCTTTGGATAGTGCTACTACTACTTTCAATATTCATTATTACTCTAATGATGATATTAGTATTTCTACCCAGGAAACGATCAAAAAGGCTATAGCAAAACATGCCCGGAAAATTAAAATGTATCAATTGGGTATCAATGATGTTCTATTGAATAAACTAAATACCAAGATTGCCCTGCAACCCAAAAATCTAGATGAAACTAAAGAAGATGTCTCCGATAAAAGAGCTTATGTAGCTACTGCACTGGGCGCTATTATGATGTTTCTTATTTATCTGGTCATCTTTATTTATGGTAATATGGTCATGAGGTCAGTTATGGAAGAAAAAACCAACAGAATTGTTGAAGTCCTTATTTCTTCTGTCAGACCTTTTCAGCTGATGTTGGGCAAAATTGTTGGTGTTGGTGCTGTCGGGCTTACACAATTTGCAATATGGGCCCTTGTTTTTCCTCTTCTTTATCTTGGTGTGGGACTCACTTTCTCTGGCAAATTGAGTCAATTGCAGGAATTGACTACTACTTCTACCTCCAACAGCAATGATATGGAGAAAATTATGTTTATTTTTCAGGAGTTGGGAAACTTTAATTTCGGCTATATCATTTTCATATTTTTAATTTTCTTTTTGGGGGGCTATGTTATTTATGCTTCTCTTTTTGCTGCTGTGGGTGCAGCGATGGGCGATGATTGGGGAGAAGGTCAGTCTTTGACTCTCATTGTTGCTATTCCGGTTATTATTGCTTTTTATATTGGTATTGCTGTAATAGAAAATCCTACTTCTACTCTTGCTGTATGGTCTTCTATTTTTCCGCTTTTTTCTCCTATTGTAATGCCGGCCAGAATTGTCTTTGATCCGCCCGTAGTTCAAATTATTACTTCAGTTATAGTCTTAATCTTAACCTCCATTTTGTTTATATGGATTTCGGGGCGCATTTATAGGATCGGAATCCTGATGTATGGTAAAAAAACTACATTGAAGGATTTTGTGCAATGGATGTTTCGTAAGGACTGATTAGTATAAGTTTCTTTTTTTGTTGATTTTTATAACAGCTTTTCAACTTCATACCCGCTGAGATATCCCTGAATACCTTCCCAGTCTTCAGTAAATCCCAAAATGAACCCGCCTCCGCCGGCACCGCAAAGCTTAAGGTAAAATTCCGTCGTCTCAATGCCACGCATCCACAGGTCCTGCATCTCAAGGGTGGTCATCGGGGGCAAATGCATGAATTGTAGTTCAGATATCAGAGCAACATGTTTCATCAGTCCTTCAAAATCTTGTGCTATCAATAAAGGGATCGCCTTTTCTACAGCCTCACTCACAGGGTCTACAAAGCTATCAATGAATTCACTATCTTTGCATTGTTCTACAAAAAAATTGATAAGGCTTGCTGAATTTCTTGCCATTTTGCTGTTGATAAGAAATATTGTCCCCCCTGTTGTTGTTCTTGGTAGTTCCACCTTTTCTATGCTTTTGTCCGAATGCACCCATAATGCTGAATTTGTATAGGATATAAGGGGGTCTATCCCCGAACTTTTGCCGTGAAATATATTTTCTATTCTTGACAGTTCTTGTTTTAATTGTTTTATGTCGTCGGATTTGTTATTTACGTATCGTCTGTATATCGCTGCACTTACTGCCCCTGAACTCCCCAGGCCATAGCCCATTGGAGAATTTGTACACATCCATAATCCCTCGTCCAGTTGATTTTTAAACTTTTTCAGTGATATTTTAGGCTTTTTTAATTTCTTCAGTTCATTAAATATTTTTTGTAAACTTTCATTGGAAAATTCTTCGTCAATTATATTTTCAAATGTAGGGTCTTCCGATCGCTCATCACTCCAATGACTTTGATACCGAGAATAGGGGATGGCCAATGCACTGGAATTTTTTATTATTGTATATTCCCCGAATAGGAGAATTTTTGAAGGGTAAATGTCCATAGGTGTATTTTCTGCGAGTTTATGGTAAATATATGTTTTTTGTCTGACTTTAAATAACTCCTGCCAAAAATAGAATTAATAATACCAGGGCCGTGATTAATATTATTACCAATAACATAAATAACCAAAACCAGGGCTTGTCACTTTCACAAATGCTTTCGCAACAACTCTCACAACATCCACTGCAACAAGCATCCA
>CAJQOX010000068.1 GCA_905480075.1 uncultured Aureispira sp.
TGATGGGCATCAATTTTGACAGAAGCTGGGAGAGTACGATGAGTGATTTCATGTTTGATAGTTCGAGGTGCCGGAACATTGCAATAGATTCCCGTTATCTGTTATGGGTAATTGATAAATACGGAGAGGCCGGTCATTTGATCGATGAGATGAAAATTATCAGATAAACAAATATTGAAAGAAATACGAAAGCCACCGAAAAATAATTTTCGGTGGCTTTTTTTATTGGGGTATCATCAAAAATTAATACCGTTTCTTTTTCTTCCTGGATTTGGAAAACCGGGGCTTAGCCTCTTTTTTAGGTCTGAAATCCTTTCCTCTTTTATATTTCGATGCCCCTCTTTCTCTCTTATGGCTTTGGGATTTTTCTTCCGTTTTTTCGACGACAACATGTACTCCTGCCACCTGCATCCCTTTTTTGAAGCCCTGCAGAAGTTTTTGTTCATGAGCGGCATCAATTTCGAAGAAGGAGAAACCTTTAAGTATTTCGATCTTACCAATTTCTATCCCTCTGTAACTGAGACTATCATTGATAAGTCCAATCATCCTCGGAGCAGTTAACTTATGTTTAGAACCGACATTTATAAAGAAGCGGGAAAAACTAACATCTTCGTAGTTGCTGCCACTATCTCTGTTCCTATTACGTTCACCTCTGTCTCTGTCACGGCCTCTGTCTCTGTCACGGCTTCTGTCTCTATCTCTGTCTCTATCTCTGTCACGGCCTCTTTTTTCCTCTCTTTTATTCGTGACATTAAGGTCAGAAGCATTTTTATAATAAGCCAGGACCCTGTTGAATTCAAGGGAGACAAATTTCTGAAGGATTTCCTCTTTTGAAAATGTAGCGAGTTGTTCGTAAACAGTAGGGAGATAAGTATCAATAGATTCATCTACTTCATAAGTAGCAATTTTATTTATCAGTTCGAACAATCTGCGTTCGCATACCTGTTCGCCTGTAGGAATTAATCTGCGTTCGAATTTTTGTCCTATCTTTTTCTCGAGCATTCTGATTTTGTGAGACTCTCGGCTCGTAATAAGTGCTATAGAAGTCCCTTTTTTGCCCGCCCTGCCTGTACGGCCTGAACGGTGGATATAATTCTCGAGCTGATCAGGGATTTTAAAATGCAGGACATGAGTAAGGTCATTGACATCGATACCCCTTGCAGCAACATCAGTAGCGATGAGGAGTTGAATATTTTTTTTGCGGAAGCGACCCATAACATAATCCCGTTGTGCCTGTGAAAGGTCACCATGCAATGCATCGGCCTGATAGCCGTCGGCCATGAGTTTGTCTGCCACTTCCTTGGTTTCTGCACGGGTTCGGCAGAAGACAATTCCATACATATTAGCTGTGATATCTACAATTCTCTTGAGGGCATGATATCTGTCAGAATTTCTTGTAACACAAAAAACGTGTTTAACATCTGAATTTGCAACATTACGGGTACCGATTTCGATTTTCTGAGGATCCCTCATATAATTGTTGGCGATCGCATCAATTTCACGAGGCATTGTTGCCGAAAAGAGAAGGCCTTGTTTTTCGGCAGGTGCCGTTTCGAGGATGGCATCCAATTCTTCCTTGAACCCCATAGTAAGCATTTCATCGGCCTCATCGAGGACAAGGAAGTTGATTTCTGAGATATCCAATTTGCGCCTGTTAATCAGGTCACGAACCCTTCCAGGGGTGCCCACCACAATATGGCAGCCCCTTCTTAGCTGACGGATTTGCCCGTCGATTGGCGCACCACCATAAACCGATACGATATTTATACCTTTTTCATATTTAATATAAGAATCGATATCTCTTGAGATCTGTATACAGAGTTCCCGGGTAGGGCACAGAATTAATGCCTGAATATTTCTGGCAGTAAGATCCAGTTTATGGATAAGAGGCAGGCTGAAAGCAGCCGTTTTACCAGTCCCTGTCTGTGCAAGTGCAACAAGGTCGCGATCAGATTCAATAACAAAGGGTATCGCCTTGAGCTGTACATCGGTGGGTTTTTCGAATCCTAGTTCCTTAAGTGCTTTCAAAACACCGGGCGTCAGGCCCATTTCTTCAAATGTAGACATTTTATCATTTTCAATGTGAAACAAAACAATCAATTCAATCAGACAACTTTCTGTAAAAAAACAGGTTAACTTAAAAAAAGTTGCTTTGATAATTCAGCAAGTGTCTTGAACCACAATGTAAAGAGGGTTTTCGAAAACCCCTAAAGGCAATGCGCAGTGGCTTTTGAGCCGATTTTGCCAGTTACTATCTGTCCAATCACTTAATTCGACTGCAAAGGTACGATTAATTACCTACAAAAGTGCAATTTTCTGTTTTTGCTTATAAAAAGAGAGAGAATAGATGGTTTAATGTATTATTAAAGACCAAATGATTTATTTGTCAATCCTGTATTTTATAATTTAAAAGCCATAAATTGATTTAATATTAAATAAAAAAATAAAATATTTATTTACCTTTGTCTGTAGTAGACCTAAGTAAAAGGTAAGGCTTTTTTCATGTTTTACTTCTTTGACTTTTTCTATTTTTTAAATAACAAAACAAACCAAATGCTTACTGTTCTCGCCTACCTTTTCACCCTGTTGATGGCATACACAATAATACCTCTCTTTGCTTTGTTGGTAAGGATCCTTTCAATACTTTCCTTATCGAAAATGTACTGGAGTATCAGTCGCGACAAATCGCCTGTTAACGTTGCTAAGTTTTCTATAAAACTGGCTCAACCTGTAGGCTTTGCCACCGCAATCCTACATGGATATCTTGCGGTACAGATGGGTGCGGTATTTGTTAGAGGAATGATTGGAAGGAGTGCAGATGACTTATTATTTATGCCCATATTTCTAGGGGTATGTTTCCTTTATTTCGGAATTAAAAGATTAAAGAATCCGGCAAATGTAAAGGTTGAGAATAAGATCGAACTCAAGGATGGTCAGCAAACGCTGATATTGAATCCTGATGAGACTACAGAAGAAGAAGAAGACCCAATGAAGATACTGAACAAAAAGCTGCAGTCACAGTTCAAGGAAAACGCACAGGAGTTTATTCAGGGTAACACCATCATCGGGTTAATGGGCAAATTAACCGGAGTTGCAATTGCTGCAATGAGTATGAATTTGTTCTAAAATGTATCACTGCTATCATTTCATGATATAAAACCATTCATATAAAACGCTGTCTTCAGATATTATTTCCATAAAATAAAATCCCGGATGCAAGTCAACTGTATTGCAGGACAGTGAAATTTCATCTGATTGTATCTTTTGACTCTTTCTATAATGTACTTCCCCGGAAACATCCTTCATTTTTATAAATAGATTTTGGTCCCTGAAACCTGATAAGAATAACAGAAGCCCCTTATTTTTAATCCCCAACTGTGGAGAAAGCAGCAAGTGAATATTTTCTGACAGGTTCACTCCTACTGTTCTGCTATAGCTTTCCGCATTTAAATTATCTGTTTTCCGAAGCCTGAAGTACTTGGCCTCCTCCCCTTTCATACTGAACTGCGCGCCATAGGGGTTCTGATTCAGATTATTACCAGCGGAAGGTTTCACCGATATAGTTTTCCAATTTAAATTATCCGGGCTTTCTTCTACATGAAAGAGCTCATTATTCAACTCATGAACTCCCGTCCATTTCAACATCGAAGCCCCCTTGTAAATATCTGTATAAAATTCCAGTAGATTCCCTTCAATAAGGGCAGGCGGGAAAGCCCCTGAACAACTTGTCGCATCACCATCGGTGGGTATAAGTACCGATTTGAAGTTATAGGGCACCTCTGTTTCCCGATTGAGTTCATAAAGATAAACGCCATTTTTACGGCTTGCAAAAAAACGATTGTCTTTGCTGATCCAAAGATTTCCTGTGGCATTGAATTTACCGGAAGGAAGCCCTCTGACCGGCATTTCACGGAGGACATTTTTACTCTGTGGGCTGATAGAATAAAGAGTGGAATTTTCAGCAACAGACCAAAACAAATTATCTGTGTGGCTATATGACAAATTGACCATCTCTGTATCCGGTAATGAGGGGGAAGTTGTATAAGTATTCGTTGTAATATCTATCCAATACAGCAATTTATCCAGGGGAGAATAGGCAACAAAAACACTATTGAAGATTTCACCAAATACCAATTGAACCTTCAGCTTGTCCCCATTCGTTTCATGAACAGGAATACCTAGTGATTGAAGAGCACCTGATTTGTAAATTCTGATCAATTCATGACTAAGGCTATCGAAACTATAGAGAAAACCATCACCATTATTATAACCGAGGGCTGTCATTCTTAACTGAAAAGTAGAAAGGATCGGTTTCCAGCCTATTTTACCATTCAAATTAACAGATAACTCATGAAGCTGATTGTTTATTAACTGATAAAAGGCAGGTTCACAGTTAAAGCGATATTGATTGTCAATACTGTTCTGAGCAAAAGAACTGATGTAAAAGAAAAGATAAAAAACTAAGGTTAACTTAAAATTCAACATCAGGTCTAATTCGTTTTTTCTTCTTAACAAAATTATTTCTGTGTAATTCCGGCACCAAAATCCCAATAGCAGCACCAATCAGATAGCCCGAAATAACATCTGACCAATAATGTTTGCCAGCTTGTTGCCTCAAAATACCTGTTACAGCAGGGACAAGGGCAGCAGAGGCCCAAACCCAGGGTACTGCCTTATTACCTTTATTATAATCGTTAAATATTTTGGCCGTCATAAAACACATCGCTGCAGTTACAGATGTATGTCCTGAGAAAAAAGAATATTGTGCAGACCGTTCCTTTTTGAAATCTATGGCCACATTTTGATTGTAAACAAAGGGCCTTGGTCTCTTAACAAGATTCTTGGTCAGCGAAGTTATTGCAGCAGTAAGCGCAAAGGTCTCTGCATAAATAAGGCCGATTTTCAGATAATCCTTACGTATTCTCTTGTCAGAAAAGAGCGATAAAGGGATAGCAAAACTTGTATAAAGAAGTACATCCGAAGCAGTAGCCACAGGAGGTGACCAATTAAAGGAGGCATCTCTGTCGAAAGACAAGATATCACTTCTTTTCAGAGAATTGATATAGGTATCACTGAGAGAAGGTGTCTGACTATCAAGAATGATATAAGTCACTCCAGTTGTAAGTGCAAAGGAAGTAAGGGGAACATCCAGTTTCCATGACAACCTGTAAGGGGAACTAAAAACTGAATCCGGCACCTGAGCATGCATAGGAAACAGGAAAGAATACCCAACAAAAAGAAGCGCTGTAATTAATAGCCTAAGTACTTGCATTTGCATTTACCCCCAGATAGATTCCAACAATTACCAGAATAATAAAGAGAACAAAGAAAGTAACCTTGACCCATGAGGTAGGTTTGCTTCCATTGATTTTTCCTGTCTGACCATTAACAGCAAACTGATAGGTTTTTTCGTTATACATATAGCTGCAAATCCAGACGGGAAGGATTAGATGCTTAAAAGTCTGTCCCCATTTCTGACTATGTACCGAAAGGCCTCTCTGAGTATCCCCGCCCAGGGCAGATTTAGACATTGACCTTAATTCATCATCCATTTTCTGATCAGCAACATCGTAGCCTTCCATAACATCCAATGAGTAGATTTCAGCTTCCCAGCCAACCATCAAATCATTGGAATAGTTAACTACCTTATCCAGTTCGAAGGGATAAATAGGAGTAATTACCTTATGAGGCAAGCCCTTTGAAGCTACTACAAGGATATCATCAAAAAATTTATCAAAAGACCCCGAATGATATTCCCATCGCGTTTTCTTTACCTGCCTGGTTTTGGAATTCCCTTCACTATCGGTATAGGATTCGGATACATAATAATGATAGCCTGCTTCACCGGACCATTGTGTATAAGTTTTGGCATCATAGGTCCAGAAAGGCACATAGATACCATGTACATCACCAAGTGCTGCAAGCGTTTTTAATTTATTGGGTTTGAACCAACCGGTTTTTATCCATTCTGAAAATTTGTTTTTTGCCTCTTGTTTGTCGACAGCAAAAGGAATAATACCCTGTGGTTGAATAAGGTTTTTATCCAATGCTTTTTCGTTGACTTTTTCCGACCCGCAAAAGTTGCATCTTACAGATACCGCGTCATCCTGAATCATTATCTGTGATCCACAGCTACCACAATCAATGACTTTTTTCTGGACTGACTGAGGAGTAAAATGAGACATTGCCTTTGCTGCATTTTCCAATGACTGTTCCTGAATCATGTCATTTGCCTGATCATAGGGTTTTACAAAACCACAGTGATTGCAATTTATATTTTGTTTTTTGGCAGAATAGCTGAGTTCACCTCCACAGGTGGGACAGGGCAACTGCAAAACGGATTCAATAAAGTCGGGATTTTGTTCAAATTCTTGCATGCTGATTAAGGATATTTAGGTACAGAAAATTGTATGACATGTAAGTTAAAAGAAAGGCCGAACAAAACAAAAAACCAAAGGCTAAAATATTTATGAATATGAATTAAAAAAGAAATATTTCATTAAATCATTGGCTACAAAACAAAGGCAGAACTTTCTATGACAGAATCCATGACGAAGGAGTTGTGAATAGTGGCTATTCCGTCAACTTCTGATAATTTCCCATTGATAAATTCCTGAAAATGATTCATATCCTGAGAGGCAATTTTCAAGAGAAAATCAAAATTTCCTGAGATGTGATGGCATTCCATGATTTCCGGAAATTCGCGGATATCTTGTTTGAATTTATCAATCAGTTTCTTTTTGTGTTTTATAAGAGAAACCTGACAGTAGGCAATAATTTGCTTTCCGATTTTACTCCTGTCCAACAAGGCAACATAAGCCCTGATTACCTGTTGCTTTTCCAGCTTTTTAATACGTTCATAGGTTGGTGTCAGACTCAGACCTGCCTTTTGGGCTATTTCTTTGATATTTTGCTTGCTATCCTTCTGAAGTTCCATTAAAATTTTTCTATCTGTTTTATCCATGGTAGTTTTATTTTCTGAAAATCATATACAATTTCATCATAACAGTAAATTTAAACTATTTTTCTTATTATTTTAGTTTTATTTACTAAATATTAATAACTATTGGATTTAATATCTGTTTATTGTAATTTTGCAGAATTGATTTTATGAAGATTAACCAATTAAACTGATTAATGAAAGATGGTACACTTAAATAATAACCTGCGTTTGAAAGAACTTATGAAACAGCTTAGCGATGCGAGAGATACTTTTCTGGGATATCCGGTTTCCAAGGATTTTGACTATTCCGCCTTACAGGATTTTTTTAAATATCCAATCAATAATCTGGGAGACCCTTACGAGGACAGTACCTACAGGGTACAGACACATGAGATGGAAAGAGAAGTGATTGATTTTTTTGCTGATTTGTTCCGGGCAGACCCACAGGACTATTGGGGTTATGTAACAAATGGTGGTTCTGAGAGTAATCTTTATGGTTTATATATTGCCCGGGAGATGTATCCTAAGGCGATGGTATATTTTTCAGAATCTACCCATTACAGCGTAAAGAAAAACATACATCTACTGAATATCCCAAGTATTGTTATCCGGTCGCAGGAAAACGGGGAGATAGACTATGAAGATTTCGAAAACACCCTTCAGTTTAACCGGGACAAGCCCGCTATTGTTCTTTCTACCTTTGGCAGCACGATGAAGGAGGCAAAAGACGATGTCTCAAGGCTAAAAGGCATATTAAAAAAGCTGGCTATTCAGGATCATTACATTCATTGTGATGCTGCCCTTTCGGGTTCTTACGGTTCCTTTATCGAACCCCGTATTCCTTTTGATTTCAGGGATGGTGCCGATAGTATTTCCATCAGCGGACATAAATTCATTGGTTCTCCTATTCCTTCGGGCGTCATCATCACAAAACGCAGTCTGAAAGACAGGATATCGAAAGGCATATCCTATATCGGGTCCTCCGATACCACTATCACCGGTTCAAGAAACGGTCATAGTGCTTTGTTTTTGTGGTATGCCATCCAAAAACTAGGAAAAGCAGGATTAAAAAAGCGTTACCTGAAGAGTTTGGAAACGACACTATATTGTAAAGAAGCGTTGATAAAAGAAGGTATTCCTGCCTGGTCCAATCCTGGAGCAATTACGGTTGTATTTCCAAGAGTCAATGAAAAGATAAAGAGAAAATGGCAATTGGCAACGGAAGAGGAACTGACACATATCATATGTATGCCGAATGTAACAAAAGATCAAATTGATGCTTTTGTTGGGGATGTGAAATCATGTAGGAGGTCAGAGGAAAAGCAGACAATCTGTACATAACTTTTTCCTGATAGCTTCCGGATCAAGAATGCTGTATTTGAAATCATTTGACCTTCAACAAACTAATTTAACCATTTCTCCAACATAAGAGCAAGGCTATTTATTGTAAGAGGTTTCGAAAGATAATCGTCAAGCCCTTGCCCAATATATTTTTGGGCATCGCCCTCCATTGCATTGGCACTGACCGCAATAACTGGAGGTATTTCCATATAGCTTTTTCTTAATATCTGTGTAGTTTCAATCCCGTCAATTCCAGGCATTTGAATATCCATTAAAATCAAATCGTATTTTTTCTCCTTATAAAGATCTAATGCTTCTTTGCCATTAGAACAAGTTTCAACAGTACAGCCAAAATTTAATAACATTAACCTGGCTACCTTCAGATTAATGAAATTATCGTCAACAACCAAAACATGTCGAAGATATTCATTATATTTTATAATAGCTTGCGAAGATTTGGCAACAGGGATATTTTCAAATAACTCTGCTTTAAAAGTAAACCAAAATTCAGCCCCTTCTCCTTCCCTGCTAATAACACCTATTTCCCCCTTAAGTATACTTATCAGTTTTTTACTGATAGCTAAACCCAATCCGGTGCCTTTTACAGATTTAGTAGTACTTTGGTCAATCTGATAAAATTCACTGAAAAGCTTTTTCTGTTTATCTTCAGAAATACCAGGTCCTGTATCGATGACCCGAATTTTAAAAATAGTATCTTCTTCTGTATTATCTTTTAAAGATATATAAATATTGATGGAACCTTTATCTGTAAATTTAATTGCATTGCCTACAAGATTAGACAGTACTTGAATCAATCTTGTTCTGTCAGTTTTAATAAACTGAGGAACATTGTCAGCAATATCCACATTTAAATCTAAAGATTTCTTAGTTGCACTTGCAGAAAACAAGGCCTTAACCGATTCAATTACATCATAAAAATCCGTTTTCTCATTTTCAATATCAACCATACCTGCTTCAAGTTTGGTTAAATCTAAAATATCATTGAGAATAGACAGTAAATCAAGTGAAGAGTGTTGAATTACTTCGACATATTCTCTGTATTCCCCCCTTAGGTTGTTATTTTTCAACAAAATATCAACCATTCCAATAATACCATTCAGAGGGGTTCTGATTTCGTGGCTCATATTCGCCAGAAACAATGTTTTGAACTCAGCAGATTTTTGAGCAATTGCTTTTTCTTTCTGAAGATTGAGTACTTTTTCAGCTTCTTGTTTATTATAACTAAGATCTTGAGCCAGATAAATAAAACCAAACAATATTTCCTGAACAAGTTTATTCTTTTCATTTAAAACATCATCAAGAGTTAATGAAAAATTGTCATTGGCAATATCAATAAGATACTTAATAATAAGTTCTGAGAATTTATTATCTATTTTTTGCTTTTTCAATGGCTTTAAGTGCTTGTTCTCTGGTTTTAAAAATTGAAGTGTTTAAAAACTTAGTATTTCCGAGAATAAATTTGGCGGTAAGATTTATCAAAATATTTTTCTGAGTATAAAAAGCAGCATATTTAATATTGGTTCTGATGGATTTTAATCTCTCACGGATTCTTGCCCTTTGAGGTGCATTGGGAGGCTTTGAGTTTACAAGATTAACCAAGAGGTAATTATCTTTATCCTCTTCTATTAATTCTTCAACCCTGTCCCACATAAGATCTGTCTGAAATATACTTACTACAGGAGTTTCATCAAAAAAAATTATTCCATCCAAATAATTCACTCTGTTCCTTAGCATTTCAATTTCTTCTGCTGTACTATCACTGGTATATTCTCTCAATTCTATTTCCACAATTAATAGGATTATTTAAAAAATATAATAAGTTAATTAGTTGACTATTGAATATTTACAATATTATTAAATTTAATAATATTCTAAAAAAACCTTTGGGATCAGGCTTTACGTACAAATTCTGATTTAAGGCCCATTGATCCAAAGCCTTCGATCTTACAACTGATATTATGATCGCCGTCAGAAATCCGGATATTTTTAACCTTGGTTCCAGCTTTTATGGGTTTGGCGGCACCTTTAACTGGCAAATTTTTAATGACAATAACAGAATCTCCATTTGTCAATTCATTTCCATTGACATCCAACACTTTAACAGAAGCCTCTTCCTCCTTTCCTACAACTTCTGCAGGGTTCCATTCATTAAAACATTCGGGACAAACCAGCAAAAATCCATTTTCATAAGTATATTCACATTTACATTCAGGACAGGGTGCCAGGTTTTCCATTTATAATCTTTTGTTTTATGTTCAGGAATTGTAAAAGGTAAAAAAAACGAAAATTAATTCATCCCAAAGGTACAAAAATATAATACTATTTTTAAATATTAATAAATAGAATTACATTTTCATTTTTCTCTGATTGCCAAACCAATTGAACTACAAATATAATAAATAATTATATGAAAATATAAAAAAAACAGAAAGTCAAACAGATAGTATCTAAAGGCAGACAAAAAAGATATATTTGAAAGAAAAAAAAATAATGCAAAAAATTAAACTTCCTTTTAATGTCGTGCAACTCAGGATGGAAAATAATCCTGATATGATTACAACACCTGTATTAGACAGTGATATGTTGTGGGTAAATTTACCTGCGGCTATGATGGCAGGTAAATTCGCCAATAAATATCAGGACAAAATACTGGATAAGGGAGATTTTATTTCTCTACTTGAGTATTATATACCGGGCAAGTTTAAAAAGAAATCAGTCCGTGTAAAATTTAAATCAGGAAAATATCAGATAGCATTCAGGGAACTTGAAGTTGAATTTGAGTACTTTATACAGGAACATGAAAAAGGATATTGGGCGATTGTCCCTGCTTTGGGTGTAGAAACCTTCACATCGGAAGAGTCGCAACTCGAAGAAATGGTCTGCGATTCTATTCGAATGGATTTTATTCGAAAAAACCGTTTGAATTTTCTTCAGGATGTCATTTCTGCTATCTGGTATAAAAACACCGACATTTACACTGAAGAACTGATAATGAGAACTTATACACCGGCTGAAGTCCTCAATCTGCAGGAAGAAAAGAAAAAAGAATTATTACCACAGGTGGCAAAGGTGCTAATTGCAGATAAACAATATTTATTCGGCTATGAAAAAGAATTGGATCAACTTGCTGAAATTCTAAAGGGAAAATACAACAAAAATGTATTGATCAGCGGACGGACAGGAGTAGGAAAAAGCACCCTGGTCATGGAATTGGTTCATCAGCAAAAAAGGCTTAAAATAAAACAAAAAATATGGGAAACCACGGCCTCCACACTCATCAAAGAATTGAGTGGGGACGTAGGATGGCAGGAAAATCTTTCTAATTTATGCACAGAACTCAGAGAACGTGGAGATATACTGTTTATCCGCAATTTACTGGAACTTTTTGAAGTGGGACAGTACGAAGGCAACTCTGTTAGTCTGGCAGATTATCTGCGGGAATATATTGCACGTGGAGAAATCACTATTATTACTGAATGTACAGCAGAAGAACAGGCAAGAATTGAGGCCCGAAGCCCGAATTATATCAATAATTTTCAGCTTATCCAGTTGGCAGAACCCAAAGAGGCTGCTGTCCTGGAAAATATCATTCTAAAAAAGGTGCAACTGATTGCAGATTCAGAACAAATTATCATTGAGGAAGAGGCTATTAAAGAAACGATCAGATTAAACAAAAGGTATACTCCCTATTCAGGTTTCCCGGGTAAACCTATCAGGTTTCTTGAAAGTATGTTGATCGGCTCAAAAGCTCTGAAAAAAGAATATGAAAAACAAAAAAAGATATATATTCTTAACCGAAAAGAAGTCATAAAATCATTCTGCGAAGAAACCGGGATGCCCTCTTTTATGGTAGACCCTTCAATTCCGATGCTGACAAAAAAGGTTGAACATTTTTTCAAATCCAATGTATTTGGCCAAAATCATGCCTCGGGTATTATAATTGATATCCTGGCTTCTATAAAAACATCCCTGCAACGTCAGGGAAAGCCGATTGCTTCCATGCTTTTTGTGGGACCTACCGGAGTGGGAAAAACTGAAATGGCCAAGGTTTTATCTGAATTCATGTTTGGCAGCAGAGAAAAAATGATACGCTTTGATATGAGCGAATATTCTACTCCTTATGCCGTCGCAAGGCTGACAGGAGAGAATTATTTTTCTGATGGCCTGCTGACCTCAGCTTTGCGAAGAGAACCTTTTTGTGTCTTATTATTCGATGAAATGGAGAAAGCTGATTCAAGCTTCAATGATTTGCTTTTGCAAATACTCGGTGAAGGAAGATTGACTGACAGTCAGGGTAAGGTGGTCAATTTTTGTAGTTCTATTATTATCATGACCTCAAATATAGGAGCCAAAAAATTGCAGACAGGAAATATAGGCTGGACCGAGGACAAAACTGAAGAAGCCGAAGCAGACTACTACGTCAATGAAGTAAGACGATTTTTCCGGCCCGAGATTTTCAACAGAATCGATCAGATTGTCCCCTTCTATACACTTACAAAGGAGGTAGTCCGCAAGGTAGTAGAAAGAGAAGTTTCTCTTCTAAGAAAACGGGAAGGATTATTGCACCGAAATGTAGAATTTAAGCTTTCAGAGAAAGTATATCTGCATCTTGGAAATAAAGGTTATCAGCCAAAATATGGCGCCCGTGCTCTTCAACGTACACTGAAAGAGGAATTAATTATCCCCCTCTCCTATCAGTTGAACAAATATTCCTATGATGAGCAGCTTATTATAGAAGTTGATTTGAAAGATGACAAGCTGATCATTGATGTGGAGGCAGATCCTTTGAAACTGGAATTGATGCTCGAGCAACTGACCCAAAACGAGTATATGGATTTTGCCTCTCTATTGCGCCAAAATATTTTCAGGTTATTTGAAGGAAGTTATTTTGTCAGACTGCAAAGTGAACTGGATATTCTGAAACGTGCAAAACGTAGAAATTCCAAGAAATTCTGGTCGGACCAAAAGAGATCAGCAAAATACAGCAACTTTCTGGCCCTACAGGAAAAACTGTCTCTGCACCGTCAAAGCTGTGAAGAAAATGAAACTGAAATGGCCCTGATTTCCATGGGGCACAGTCAACTGAACAGCAAGATATATGATCAGATGGAATTGTGGGAAATAGATTACTTCAGACTTAAGATTGAACTTTACGGCACTTTAAATAAAGGGAGCAACAATCTTTATCTGGGTATTTATGGTAAAGAACCAAAAAGACTACTGGAGATTTACATAAAAATATGCGAAGAAAAAGGGTTTGAGTGGACAGGACGTACTGTATGGTACCGGGAAGAATTATATAATAAACTTGTGGATATTGACAATGCGGAGGGCTTGAATGTAAAAGAAAAAGCGAAAGAATATCATAAAAAAGTCTTCGACCCTGATGACAAAAATCGATGGAAGCCCGAACAAAAAGGGGACAGCATACAGGGTATAGAATTATTGATAACCGGGGTAGGTGCAGACCTCTACCTTAAAGATGAAAGCGGTACACACAGTATTGTTTACGAAGAAAAAAACAGGTATAAATATCAGGTAGAGAGTCATATTTCAGAGCAAAAAACCCCCTCGGGCATCCACCGGAAAAATTTCCTGAAATTACAAAACAAATCCCGCAGATCCTTCTCTCTTTTACACATTGAAGATAGTGTATATAAACTGGGAAAAAGAGAATTACGCCCTGCTGAACAAGTGCCTTATCTGATAAAGGTAATGGACAAGTTATTTGTCAGGAAACTGGATGAGTTGTTGTTCTGATAAGGCAAAACAAAAAGCATTTTAAAAATTACCAGATAAAACCTGCTTTATCAATTACTCCTTAATATGATTGACAATATAATGCAAAGCCATTTCATAAGATTGCATTCCAAATCCGGAAACCGACCCCTTACAATTGGCGGCAATAAGTGAAGTATGCCTGATTGCTTCCCGGGAAAAAACATTGGAGATGTGTACCTCTATAACAGGAGAATTGATAGATGCTATAGCATCGGCAATAGCAAGGGAAGTATGAGTATAAGCTCCTGCATTGAGAATAATAGCCTTAGTGGAAAAACCCACTTTGTGTAGCTTATCGATAATATGCCCCTCTATATTTGATTGGAAATAATCCAGTTGTATAGAAGGAAAAATTCGTTTCAGATGATCAAAATAATCAACAAAGGCCTGTTTCCCATAGATATGAGGTTCTCTTTTTCCAAGAAGGTTAAGATTAGGGCCATTGATTATCGTAATATTTTTCATAAGGTATCTTTATAATTCCAAAAGAGGAAACAGCATGTATTCCTGAATCCATCCCTCGTCCGCATCATCATTCTGAACTTCAACCCTGAGCCAGGAATTTCTTTTTTCCAATACAGCAACAATTGTTCCCTTCATAAGCGTATTTCCGGTAGTCAGTCCGCCTTCGGCATCTTCATATAGCGGTGTTTCTTGCTGAATCATTCTGACAGCAGACCAATTTGCCTGTTTGTCAAGCACAAGAGAATGCCCGGTCTCATCAATAAATTCAGATTCACATTTGTTGGCAGGAATTTTATCCAGTTTTACTATCATTACATCACCCAATATTTTGAAATATCCATTAAAGGGAGGTTTATCATCTACAGGGTTATAGCATTTGACTTTTACAGGGTTTTTATTTCCAATAATACCTTCAAAAAAGAACATACAGGATTTTTTGTTTTTTGCTGAAGGGTTTTGGTAAATCCCGGTCAACTCATTCCCTTTCACGCCCATTTTAATTTCGTAATAATCTCCTGAAATAACATAGACATTAACAGAGTCAAGTTCTGATTTCAGGGGCCGTTTACTTTTGAAATCCGTTCGGCTATCATGAGAATCACAGGCAAATAAAATTACAGAAAGAAAAAAAAGAAAAAAAAACCTGAAAATAGAAAGCATAGGTCAGCTGATTGAATTTAGATTTAATTTAAGGAAGAATTAATCTGTAACAATGCCATTAATAGGTTGTATGTCTTTTATTTCGGGAACAAATGACTTGATTGTATGTTGAACACCTCCTACAAGGGTCATAGAACTGATAGAACATGTTTCGCAATTCCCAAGCCATTTGAATTTCAATACCATATCATCGGTCAGTTCCACCACTTCTATATCACCGCCATCAATTTCGAGATGAGGCCGGAGTGTGGTCAGTGCCTGTTCCACTCTCAATAATATTTCTTCTTTGTCTATATTCATATTCTTTAATTTTTAAATTACCGGGATACTCTCACAAAAAAATTAATTATTGGAAACATTAACAATTTTTGTAGCATCGAGCATTTCATTACGTACAGAAACCTGCCTGAGTACATTTTTAGCTACATTCATAAAGGCCTCTTTAGTGACCGCTTCCTCTGAAAGCACAGCAGGCTTACCGGAATCACCGCCTTCGCGGATACCCTGTACGATTGGAATCTGTCCAAGAAGTACTGTATTCGCTTCTTTTGCCAGTTTCTTACCGCCTCCTTCACCGAAAATAAAGTATTTATTATCGGGAAGTTCTTCGGGTGTAAACCAGGCCATATTTTCAACAACTCCCAAAATTGGAATGTTGATATTTTCCAGTCTGAACATATTCATTCCCTTGAGGGCATCACTGAAAGCAACATCCTGTGGCGTAGTCACCATCACTACGCCGGTAACCGGAACGGTCTGAACAAGGGTCAGGTGAATATCACCTGTTCCGGGAGGCAGGTCCAGGATAAGAAAATCCAGTGCAGGCCAGAGGCATTCCTGAAAGAATTGTTTGACAATCCCCCCCAAACGAGGTCCGCGAAGAACTACTGCCTGCTGAGGTTCTATCATATAGCCTATAGAAATAGTGGGAATCCCATGCTTCTCAATAGGGATCATTTTTGGTTTTCCGTGGACGTCCTGTATCCGTGGACGTTGCCCCTGAAGGCCTAACATTGTAGGTACAGAAGGGCCATAGAGGTCCATATCCATCAGACCCACTTTTGCCCCCATTTCCTTCAGACTGAGTGCCAGGTTGACGGCAACAGTAGATTTACCTACCCCGCCTTTGCCGGAAGCCACGGCAATAATATTTTTAACATGAGGCACAGGTGTTTGAGGTTTATTTGGCTGTGCACCTTCCTTTTGCCTGGAATGTACATGTACCTCTGCCTCAGGGTATATTTCATTTACCGCTGCAATACAAGCAAAGGTCAGTTGATTCTTGACCGGCGATTTAAGTGAAGGAACTACTATTGTAAAACTTATATCATTTCCTTTTACCTGCAGGTCTTCCACCATGCGGACTGAGATGATATCCTGTCCGGAGGCAGGATCCTTGACCGTACGTAAGGCCGTAATAATCTGTTGTTTATCTATTTCCATCATAAAAAATGATTAATAATCTTTTAATACAGTGTAAAGGTACGAATTTAAAATTGCAAAATTAATATTTTGAATTTATGTTTAATAAATATAATAGATGAAAAAATGGTTTCATATAAGATAAAGAGGAATAAAATGTGATGAAATTCATTCAGTAAATCAAAAAATATGTACATTTTTTACTAATATTACTTGATTAAAATTTTGATTAATCAATAAACCATTATTAATGATTTCTCCAGATTATAAATCACTGTTATTTGCTACAAGCCTGATTATCTGTAGTTGCAAAACAGCAAAGATTACTGAAGAAGTACCGGATGACCGCTACGGGCTCGAAGAATGGATCGATACTGAAATTAATGATCGCCCTTCCTTGCATTCTCAGTCTTTTGCATTGAAATCTGTTTCAAAAGAAAGGGCAAAAGAGGCGGCAAAAATTCTTTACAATGATCTCAAAAAGCAACTGAAACCTAAACTGAAAGATAGCTGGAAAAACAAGTCTTTCAGGTATGGGGAACATATTATGAAAATAAAAGTCAGAAGTTTCGGAGATACTTCAAAGGGTGACCGAAGCCTGTACATCTCAATGCATGGCGGAGGGGGGGCACCTGCCTATGTCAACGACAAGCAATGGGACAATCAGATAGATTTGTATCAGCCTGATGAAGGACTTTATATTGCACCCCGGGCACCGACAAACAGCTGGAATCTATGGCATCAGGCCCATATAGACCCGCTTTTCGACCAATTGATAAGGGCTGCTGTTCTTTTCGGAGGTGTAAATCCCGACAAGGTTTACCTGACCGGCTATTCCGCAGGAGGTGACGGTACCTTTCAACTGGCTTCGAGAATGGGTGACCGATTTGCTGCGGCGGCTATGATGGCCGGACATCCGAATGAGACAAGTCCTGAAGGTTTGCGGAATCTGCCTTTTGCATTGTATATGGGAGAATTGGATGAAGCCTATCACCGCAATCAAAAAGCCAAAGACTGGAAAATCATGCTGGACAGTCTGCAACAAAAAGACCCGAACGGTTATTTTCACAAAGTAGAAATAGTTGAAGGCAAAGGTCATTGGATGGACCGTGCCGATACCGCCGCAATAGAATGGATGTCATCATACAAACGTATTAACTTCCCTCAGAAGGTAGTCTGGAAACAGGACGATGTACTTCATAGCAATTTTTACTGGCTGGAGGTGCCTTTGTCTTTGGCAGAAAACGGCAAAAAAGTGAAGGCAGAATGTAAAAATAATGTGATAACTATTCTGGAAAACTACAGTGACACTTTAATTATTAATTTAAATGATGACCTGATTGACCCTGATGAAAAGATTGCTGTTGATTATAAGGGTAAGCGATTGTTTGAAGGTAAAGTTGAACTAAATATTCTGAATATTTTCAACAGTCTTAAGCGGCGCTTTGATAAGGGAATGGTTTTTTCTGTCCGCCTGGTTGTTGTTGAGAATAAAAGCGTTGTTTTTTGAGTAGTATTTTCTTTAATTTGCACATTGGGTACATCATTATACACTAACTTTAGTGTTCATTCAATTCTATTAAATAAGAAAATATGAGGCTTTTAGCACTTCTGTTTACCCTATTACTATTCTCCTGTTCAACTGATACTACAATAAATATTTCAGACTATACTGTCATTACAACTATCAATGAATTATCGGATTATTATGATCTTAATATTGATACAAGCTCAAAATATATCAGCACTACATTAACCCATTATTGGGATGGTTCTTCAGATTTGGATTATGTATATGAACAATTGGAAGATGAAGCATTTGTGCCTTTTTTTTATTCGATCAGCATAAGCAAAGACTTAACGATCTCTGATGCCATCTCCAATTACAGTATCGCGCTCGGGACATTAAAAACCGTTGGAAACATGTCAGGACAGGGAACAATTGAAATTGACAGCCTCGATTTGCCCGGCGATAATAGTTATTATGCTATTCGAACTTCTAATGGTTCTCCTAACGGACTCTTTTTTACTGTCCGCAAAGGCTGTGTAATCTATACCCTTGTTGTCTCAGGATTGAATTCTGCTGACCACAGCCTTATAACTGATTTAATTTTCCCTGAAATTGAGAACCTGGAATCTGTTGAGTTATGAAATCATATTTATCAAAGAGCATTTTCATCTTTCTGCACTCAGTTCTTTAATTATTTTTCAGCCTTTCAGAGAAAATTATATTTTAATTGTAAGCAGAAATTTAAATAAAAAACGATATATTTATAATATACTTTTTTTTGCACAGTCAAATCCAGTATTAAAATTCTATAATAAAAATGAAAAAATTTTTCCTTGGAATAATTCTTACAATAATCGGAATAATTGGAATTGCTTCCTTTCTAACTATGGAGGTTACACTTTCTTCTGAAGCGCAGGAGATATTAGCCAAACATTTCACTCCGCAACAGATAAAGCTGCTGATTTTGATCAACCCTACATTTATATTGCTAATTGCTGTATTGACCGGTGTTATTCTTTATGATAAAGTAAAATTAAGTGCCCCGCTGATTGAAAGACTGGCAGGCATCAACAGCAAAGAAATAAGTCGCGGGGAAATACTTAAATATGGAATCACTGCAGGGATTATTTCCGGGATTCTTGCCTGTCTTTCAGCGCTGATATTCAATCCCTTTATCTCTTCTGAATTGCTACAACTCGGAGAAAAAATAAAACCTGGTTTAGCAGTTAGATTTTTATACGGAGGTTTTACGGAAGAAATTATGATGCGCTTTGGTCTGATGACCTTGCTTGTTTGGATTTTTTCAAAAATATTCAGAGGATTAAAGCCAATTGTATACTGGACAGGGATTCTGTTGGCTGCCGTAATTTTTGCGCTTTCGCATTTCCCTATTGTCTATCAGGCAATTGAGAATCCTTCCTCATTATTGTTGATGTATATTCTTATCGGCAACTCTATAGGGGGTATAATTTTCGGTTGGTTGTATTGGAAAAAAGGCCTCGAGAGTGCTTTTATTGCACATATTTTTTCACATGTTGTTATGGTATTGGTTAATTCTATGGTATAAAATATAAAGGCTGTTTTACTTTCCACAAATATTCAACCTAAGCCCCCCTTTAGGTCTTAAGGTAACCAAAGGTTCTGCCTCTACGTCTACGGCATCTTCCGGCAGTGAAAATTCAAAATTCTGCAACAACATCGACAGGGCTATCTTCATTTCCATCATAGCAAAATTATTGCCGATACACATGCGCTGACCTGCACCAAAGGGGATATAGGCATGTTTGTGGCGTTCCTTTTTAGCCTGTGGATTAAACCTTTGGGGTTCAAAGTCTTCGGGATTCTCCCAATGGTCAGTATGTCGATGCAGCGAGTAGACATTCAATATCAATTGCGCATCCTTTTTCATTCTGTAGCCACACATCTGTGTTTCCTTCAATACTTTGCGGGCAATCACCCATGCAGGCGGGTAGATACGCATGGATTCCTCGAGCACCATTTGAGTGTATTTCAGCTCTTTCAGCGTTTTAAAATCCGGTGCCTTACCCTGTAGTACACTGTCAATTTCCTCCTGCAGAATTTTTAATTTTTCCGGATGTTTCATCAACAGCGAGAAGGTCCAGGTAAGGGCGGTAGCGGTAGTTTCCTGCCCTGCCACAAAGAGGGTGATAGCCTCGTCCCTGAGTTGCTGTGCCGACATGCTTTCTCCTGTTTCTTCATCCACTGTATACATCAGCATAGAGAGCAAATCTTGCTGTTCGCTGTTGTCATTTCTTCTTTTATCAATAATATCAAAGATCACCTTATCACTGAATTTTCTGGCTCTTTTATACCGGATAATCGCCGGCAAGGGCAACCACATTGGTAATTTAAGAATACTTCTTGCCCGTTTAGAGATAAATTTATTGCCGGTTGTAATGGCTTCCTGAATTTTATTGACATCGGCATTAAGGGTGGTTCCAAAAAGGCATTTGGTCACAATATCGAGGGTCAGCAAATTCATCTCTTCCGAAAAATGAACAAGTTCACCTCCCTTCATTTTGTTAATGGTATTTTGAGTGGAATTGATCATGGTCTCCAGAAAATTCTTCATGCTTTGCTGATGAAAGGCCGGTTGCGCAATTCGTCTTTGTTTTTTCCAGAATTCCCCCTCACTGATCAGCAGGCCGTTGCCCAAAGAATGTTTGAGCACCTTATAGTGGTCGCTTTTTCCGTAATCTGTTTTATTGCTGACCATGATCTCCTGAATATAATCGGGATTGGAGATTACGTATATGGTAAAAAACCGGGAATTCATGTCGTAAATATCTCCGTACTCTTCAAACCACTCGCTGAGAAAATTCAGCGGGTTGCTGAGCATAGATAAAAGGTTTTTCAGAATCAACCACCAGGAAGTAGGAGGCAATACAGGCATTTCCTTCAAAGGCTTTTCTTCAGAAATTTTAGTGGACATTTATCAATTTTTATGGAACAAGTGCGTTTGTTTAAAGGTTCTTTTATTAGCTTTTTATTTTTAGTCTACTTTTTTCATTGAGAATTTTATTGGCCCATATTGCCATCTAACACTACTAACTTTGCCCATTGAATCAAGTTGTATAGTATTGAATCCTTCATCATCCCCTTGTATAAATGAGTAGCTGGAAATTGGGAATAATCTAGTCTTTTCATTTCCATTCAATTGGAAGTATAGTTTATTAGATTTATTAAAATACCGATAACTACTAAAAAAATCTCTCCAAAAGCGTAAAGAAAAAAACTGCCGACATTATTTTCCGTATGTGATTTCCTTCTTATTCTTTTTAAGAATTTTAACATTATTATATGTGTTGATGAAGCCCCTGAGAAAGACCTGATTAGCATTTCTAAATTTATAATTCATTCCCACAAATATACAAATTAAAAACAATATCAATACCCTCTTCATCGAACCGTACGTGAAGTTTTTAATACAATAATTGTTGAATTTTTTCAATCATTGAATTTTTTA
>CAJQOX010000069.1 GCA_905480075.1 uncultured Aureispira sp.
GGGCTGTTGGAATACAGTACAGACGGCACGAACTGGCAGGACGGCAACCTGTTTACCGGACTGACTGCGGGCATCTACGATTTGATTGTTAGGGATGAAAACGGCTGTGTCGATAGCACGCAGGTAGTAGTAGAAGATGCCAATCCCTTCTTCATTACTACAATAACAGAAAACACGACCATAGAATACCTCGACAGTATGACCGTAGAAGCAATGGTCAACGACACGACAAATGTACTCTACAGCTGGACACAACTGGAAGGCACCACTATAGGACTTATAACCGACAGCAGTTACAGCTTCGGTATTGCACCGGAAGAGAAAGTCAGCTACCTCTTCTCAGCCGTCAACGAATTCGGTTGCCGAGTAGACAGTATCGTCATCATCGATGTTACAAAACCAAGACGTGCCAATGCCCCGACCGCCTTTACCCCTAACGGAGACGGCGTCAATGACAACTTCTTTATACAGGGAGGCGAGAAGGTCGAGGAAGTGGTTATTTTCAGAATCTATGACCGCTGGGGCGAGTTGATGTTTGAAGGAAGGAACCTGGAGATTAACAACCCTGTACAGGGCTGGAACGGTAATTTCAGAGGCAAGCCCTGTTCTTCGGGCACCTATACCTGGTATGCTGATATTCTTTTTAAAGATGACGAAACCACTCAGATTAAAGGCGATGTTATTTTGTTGAGGTAATAAGTATTATAAAAATTAGATGAATTAAGTTCATTCATCAAAGAATCTTTTTATCTTTTTCATAATCAATACTAAAATTATTGATTCGCAGGGGACGCAATATTTTGCGTCCCTTACGTTTTTTACAAAAAATTAAAAAAAAGAGAAATAGAATCTTGAGGACAGAGCAGATAAAATAAATGACTTAGATTTGTATCTTTTAGTTTCATTGAAATTATAATGATGTCAGATTTACTCTTAACCTCGAAAAATTATATTTTTATGAAAGTAATAGTCTCCTTTTTATTATTAGTAATTTCTTTTAACACTAATGCACAGACAAGATATGCTGAAAATAAAATTATTCTAAAAGATAGTATATACTGGCTGAAGTATGATATGATACCGGCAACAGGAATTGTCTATGGAGAAAAGTCGGCTGGGGATTATTCCTATAAATTTGAATATGGGCTAAAAGACGGATTGTTGGATGGAGAATATAAATATAAATATAATAATGGGAAATTAAGTCAGTTGGAATTTTATAAAAAAGGAATTCGTGTAGGACCTATTAAAAGGTGGTGGATGAATGGAAATATACAATTGGAAAGGTCTGCTGATTTTAATAAATCATGGTATAAAAATGGACAGTTAAGGGAATATACTGATTATAAAAATGAACAGCCAAAGCAATGTTGGGATGAAGATGGCAATGAGACGAAATGTAAATAATCCGTTCATCTTAAAATCACACAATCAAATAGTGATACTGCTTTAATAAAGCCCTTTTGTTTTCATGAAAATATAATTTATTTCAAAATAACAAGCTTTTGAAATTCACTGCTTTGTTTTGTATTGCTGTTGTTGCCTTCTGCCCTGACAAAGATTTTATAGATATACACCCCTTTTCCGATTCTGTCTCCATAATCGTCAAGACCATCCCAGTTAATATTACTTACCCGGTATCCTGTGTTCACTTCTTTGTATACCTCATGTTCGAGGGTTTTTATTAACCTGCCCGAAACCGTGTAAATCTGAATCTGAACTTCAAGTCCCTGATTAGGTAAATTGTGTTCAAACTGAAAATTGGTGTTTGTTGTAAAGGGGGTGGGGTAATTCAATACATGCCTGAGGGCCATATTAGCATCATTTGCGACAATAAATTCTGTAGTACCTTCTCCGGGATTGTTATAAGTATCCCAGGCTTATATATCTACATTATAAAGCCCCTGAGGTAGATTTTTTAGTTGATATATTGCTGTACCCTTTGTGAAGTCATCGATGGCCGATTCATAAAAGTTATTTAAAATATATTCATTTTCAGAAAGACCTTCGGTCAGTTTTGCTGTTAAATCATGTCCAATACCGTTCCCAACAGTATTTATTCCGTTTTCATCATACAGCTTAATCAATAATTTGGGATTGTTGTCAGTAATTCCACCTTCTGCAAATTCTTCATTATTCATATAAACCATTACTTCCGGGCCTGTATTATCCATTGATGCATTAGCAAATGTACCACCAACAACCAATCCATTATAATAACCTGTAGCATCCTTGTCAATACCATTCTCTGCGTAGCATGTGATTTTTCCGAAACCCAATGTATAATTTATATCCCTTGGGACAACAAAGGAGATTGTAAACTTTCCATTACTTACGGTAGCCTTGCCTTTGAAAATAATTTTTTTGCGGATAAAAAAGTCATCCTTATAACTATCATCATCATTGCCCAATGTGTAAATTTTATCTTTCTTATCAAAAACAGTTATATATAAAGTACCGTTAAACCCATTTACAATACTATTAGTATTATCAGTAATATCTCCTGAAACAGTCACAAATTGTAAAGCACTTATAGTGTCTTGCCCTGTAACGGTATTTCCGTTAATCTGATTGATTCTCACTTTATATTTTGGGTAAGCCAAAGTCATTGTAGGGTCACCCAGCAGAGTATATTTTCTAAAATTAGCAGATAAAGGATTGCCGACGGTATTTTTTGTGTTTTGCATAACCTCTCCGATAGTCGATCTGAGTCCATTTGCTTTCCTGTCAAAAATCACTTCAAAAGTTTTTTTAACCAAATCTTCGTTTTGGTTTGCCATAACAACCCTGACAGTAGTAAAAAGAGCAATTGCTCCCCCACCGGGGTTGAGGAGTAGTAATTCAGCAGCAGACACTATATCAGGATTGTCGTGCGGGCCAAAAGTACAGGTAGCAGTTATAAAAAGTGGCAATTTATTTTTATTGGATAAAGACTTAATATCATTGCTTGTGAAAATTTGTTCCTGAGTCCATCCGTTATCACTTCCATGTCCCAGGTAATTGACAATAAAACTACCTTTGCCCAAAACATCCAAGAGGGCATTTTTTGCTTCAGGATAACGATTGCCACCTGAAGTACTTTCTTGTTTGAAGGCATCGATGTAAATTTTATCAATATTATAAAGACTGTCTTCTTGTTCTGTAATAACAGAAACTTTTTCAGAACCATTAAAGTAAGAGTTGCCATCGCTGTCATCAGCAACAAAGCATATTCTGTTTTTCCAATCCTTCATAAAGGCAGGGGCACTTTCATAAGCAATTATTTTATCAACAAATATTTTTGCTTCAGAAAGGTTAGAAGCAGGAAGCCTTCCTACTGCGATATCCAAAGCACTGAAACTTGAAAATGATTCGGTTGTATCCAATAATGCAAAGTAGTCATCAGAAGTATAAGTTGTGATGGGGTTCATAGACTCCCTTGTTTCATAAACAGGGATTAAATTTGGATTATTCTCAGTTGTCCTGCCATAGCCCAGTGATTTGTAATCAAAGGTTCCAATCCCAAACAGCAACAAGTGAGTAAATTTATTTGTAGGGGTTTCCCGTTCATAAAGCATTCTGCAATAATCTCTGATAGCTGTAACATCAGATTTTCCTGAAGAGAATTCATTAAATATATCCTGTACGTCTATAACATCTACAGTCATGTTGCTGAAGGTGCGTCTATGCGCAGCCAAACGGTCAGCCTCATCCTTAAGGGATGAATGGCAAATAAAAACCGCATCAGGAGGGCTGGTGATTCCATGCAAATTCTGATTTCTTACAGAACCCACTGCAACAGGTGTATAGAATTGATTATTATCGAAGGCAACAAATTCACGTAAAACGGAAGCCTCAGCACCAAAGGAAACCGTCCCTGATCCTGTAGCAACAATTTCGATGTTATCGGGGTATGTCACATCCCAAATGCTTACATTATTAGCATTTGAAAGTTGATAGTTAGCTGTTGTCTGACCAACCGACCTGCTATCTCTGAAAGGAAGTTGACCAAAGCTGAAATTCAATTGACAACGCACCTGTACCGAGAGGTAATTCATCCACATATCAGCAGTTGAACTGCTATGGTTTAAAGTTATCTGTGCATTAATATTCTGACCAGACAAAATAGTTGAGTTGCAGGGGAAGGTCAATTTTTTTGCATAGGCTGTATGAATTGAAATAGATGTTGTAGCAGTGTTAACTGTACTGATAGCACTATTGTTGAGAATCAGGTCAGCAGAACCCGTAGTCATTACCCTTACGGCAAGGTCAGATAAAACAATAACCGGTTCGTTTTCAATTCTATTATAAAAATGAAAGTTAAAAGTTCTTGTTCTGTGTTGTTGAAACAAGAACGATTCGCCGTACCATTCCCTGCCTGAAGGGGGAAGCGCAAATTCTTTTTCCATCAGATTAAATTCATCTTTTTCGTGATGTGCCAAAGCGTCATAGCTTGTAGTAGAATAATTTGCAGGGGATGCTGAGGCACGTCCTGTTATACGTTTGCCATTGCTGTTAGCTATTTTAATAAAATAGTAACTGTTATCTGTATAGGGATTAGAAGAGTGATTGAATTTTCCACAGCTTGCAAAATTGTTGAAATTCCAGGTTTTGGTACCCACGCCATAAAATAGTATATAGTCACTTTGACCGAAACTGCCATCGGATTCGCCTTCTACAAAAATGGCATTTTCCGTCAAATCATCGACGCCTGTAACAGCCATAGATTCTCTGAGGGCATTGCCACCATTTCCAAGTACCTGTATGTTGCGGGGGTCAATATTATCAACATCAACTCCCAGGGTTTTCAGGAAGTTATAATCCATCTTAAAAATGCCGGTATTAGGAATTGATATTTTATAAATATAACCATCAGATAATTTTGAGGATGTTGTATAGTTTCTTGATGTGCCCGATGTATAAGGCGAAGGTTTTGGAGTTTGCGAAACCTGTAGTTCTGCACTTATTAACTTCTCATAAACACCTGTAGTCTGATTTTTTCGTATAGGAACAAAATATACTATTCCTACTGGTTCACGACGTTCAAAAGTTACTCCGGTTTTTATATCTATATCTTCAATCCCGGAAAGATCAATTTCTGAATTATTTGTAATAGCAGTGTATTGTGTGTTTACCAGCCTTGCGCTGATATCTGAATAAGAGTTTAATTTAATTTTAGCAGACCAAATTGGTGTTTGAGGATTTATACCATTATACGAGGCATCATGGAAATACAAATAGTGAAGTATGTGGTCTTCTGTTATTTTATATTTACGCGCTTGTTCCTCCCAGTTGATGTTAATTTTTTGTGTATTAGTTTGTGCATAAATGAATGAGGAAGCAAGGAAAGGAATTAATATAGAAAAAAGGATAAAACGTATCATTGGATATGTTTTTTGAATATCAGTGCAAAAGGTATTTGCAGAAATTTATTATCAAATCGTTAAATTTATTTAATAATAAAACAGGATAAAAACACCTGTTTTTTTACATAATAAATAATTATAAGACTGGCTACTATTGTAGATGTTACTACATAAATAATTTGATAAAAATAATATTCAAAAAATATTGTGAATTAAGAAAATTGCTGTTTGTTCTTGTTTTTTATAAATACGCTTTTAAGAAGCTGTAAAATATATAAAAAATTAAATTGTTTTGAATGGGCATTTCGAGTTAAAATCATTTTTTGTTTTTTGTGATAACTACGGGTTTTTTTCTCTTTTTTGATAAGGAAATTTTTCTTTATTTGGAAAAGAAAGACAAAGCTAAAGTTAGTATTGTTATAATTACTTAACGCAGATTTATTAGATGTGTGGATTTGCAGATTAATAAAAATGATATTTTATGATAATATTAACAAAAATGAATATAAAATATCGGGAGGGATAGTATTTTTCATAATGCCGTTTTATACCAGCAACAGTCATGAAAAAATGGAATTAGTGTTAAAAAATAATAATATCTGACCAAATTCATTAAGTACGCATCACTTTTGAGTTTTTACACGTTAAAAACTAAAAGATAGTATTGTAGAATTTATTAAGGCCGTTAAATAAGTGTAGTTTTGCCTCACAAATGAAAAAACGGAAGAAAAACTTATTTTAATTATTTTTTTTCTTCATCAGGTCCTTAACAACATGCTTTAGACATGAAGTTTATTATCATTATACTTTTATTATTGTTTATTAATGGACGGGTATCAGCTCAGGACCCCGTTTTCAGTCAGTTCTATGCTGCCCCTATGCAGCTGAATCCGGCACTTACAGGCTTGGTTGCCGCTCCTGTTTTGACCCTTAATTACCGAAATCAATGGCCATCGATACCCAATGCCTATTCAACGTATGCTGTTTCATTCAGTCAGTATATTCCCAAAATAAACTCAGGGCTTGGTGTTCTTATTGAGGCAGATATAGCAGGAGGGGGGATATACAGCACCTATAAGGGAGGATTGTTTTATTCCTATGACATCAGATTCTCCAAAAAATTATTCATAAGAGCTGGCATAGATGCATATTTTGTTAATTCCCGGCTTTCTAATGGACAATTGGTTTTTTTAGATCAGCTTAACCCGGAGACCGGTGCAGTAGATAATAACGGTAATGTTAATCCGACAAATGAATTTATTAACAATCAGTCTTTCAGTTACTTTGATATGGGGGCCGGTTTTTTGTTTAACAGTCCCTGGTTTCATGCAGGAGTATCTATAAAACATTTAACAATTCCCAAAGAAAGTTTCATAAAAAAGCAGGAAGATGGTTCTGAAGAACTACCTTTGAGGATTACAATTAATATTGGTAGTGAATTTCAGCTGTCGAAACGCAATAAAATTAAAAATAAGACGTTTTTATCACCAAACGCTTTATTTATTAAGCAGCGGGAATTTCATCAGTTAAACATTGGGGCCTATCTTCGGTATGGTTTATTTTCCGGGGGAATTTGGCTTCGGCATACTTTTACAAATACTGATGCCGTTATATTGATGGTAGGTGTACGCAAGGGTATTTTTAAAATAGGTTATAGTTATGACTTTACAGTTTCCGGATTAGGTATGAAATCAGGAGGCGCACATGAAGTCTCAATAAGCTTTAATTTTGAAAATAAAAAACAAAAATACTCGAACCGATACAATGATTGTCTGGAAATATTCCGGTAATTAAAAATTTTACTATATTTGTTAGCCTTTTATTCAGAACATAAAAAATATTAGTACGTAATGAAGAAATTATTTTTAATTGGACTGCTTGGTGTTCTACTGATGTCGTCTTGTAACAAGAACAATGAAAAAATGGGCGGACGGTCAGAAACTACCGGCTGGGCCTATAACAGTCAGGAATGGGGAGGTTTTGAAAAACCGATGGAGTATCAGGGACAAGCCACAGGTCCGAACCTTGCCTTTATTGAAGGAGGAACCTTTAATATGGGACAAACGGAGGAAGATGTCATGAAAGATTATCGTGGAATCCCCCGTCGTGTAACTGTTTCTTCATTTTATATTGATGAAACTGAAGTGTCAAACCTCGATTATCTTGAATTTTTATACTGGCTTCAGCGTGTACATTCAGCTATGCCACAATTGCACAGAAAAGCACTTCCGGATACCTTGGTCTGGTACGAAGAACTTTCTTATAACGAGCCTTATGTAGAAACTTATTTCAGACACCCTGCATATATGGATTATCCTTTGGTTGGGATTTCCTGGATTCAATGTCAGGAGTATTGCAAATGGAGAACGGACCGTGTTAATGAAATGATTCTGATTGAATCCGGTAAAATTACGGCAGATCATGAAGGACAACAAGGAGAAAATAACTTTGTAACGGAATCTTATCTCGCAGGTATCTATGAAGCAGATCCGGGTGAAAAGCCAATGGTTAGCTATAGTACAGGGGAAGAAAGGAAAGTTAGATTTGAGGATGGTATTGTACTTCCTGATTATCGTTTGCCTTCTGAAGCAGAATGGGAATATGCTGCGCTTGCTTTGATAGGAAATCAATCCTATTCCAGAGACGAACGTATCTCAGACCGTAGAATTTATCCTTGGAATGGTACTACAGTCCGTTACCCTCAGCATGGCCCTTATCAGGGAAATATAGTTGCAAACTTTAAACGTGGCCGTGGTGATTATATGGGTATGGCGGGTGCATTGAATGATAATGCTTCTATTACGGCACCGGTACGTTCTTATATTCAAAACGATTATGGTCTCTTTAATATGGCCGGAAATGTAAATGAATGGGTTCAGGATGTTTATCGTCCTTTAACAAGCACAACGCTCAGAGATGTGGAAACTCAGGATTTAAATCCTTTCCGTGGTAATACTTTTACTGAAATCGAATTGGATGCTGACGGTAAGCCGCAGTTAGATAATGACTCTGTTAATCCTGGTCGTTTGAAATACAAAGCCCTGGATGCTGATGAGATTGCTTCAAGAAGAAACTTTCAGTTTTCGAATGTAATCAATCATATGGATGGTGATAAACAATCTGAATCTGAATATGAGTATGGAATACATTCTTTGATTTCTGACAAAACCCGTGTTTACAAAGGGGGCGCATGGAATGACAGAGCTTATTGGTTGTCTCCTGGTGCACGTCGTTTTCTTGAAGAAGAAAAAGCTACTGCTTATCTTGGGTTTCGCTGTGCTATGACAAGAACAGGTTCACCTAAAGGAAATATCGCTCCTGGTGGAAATCAAATCAGAACTTCCAACAGAGGATCGAGCAGAAGATATTAAGAGTTTAATTTTTATGTTCTTTAAAAGCCGTTCCGGATTATCCGGAACGGCTTTTTTTTGTTTATAAACCTTAGAAAGTAGTTCAGGAAAACAATATTTTTAATTATTTTATCTTCTTTCATTATGAGTAATTTAATACGGGAGAAACAAAAACAGTTAAACCTGACTATAGGGCAGATGTATCCGGGAAACAGGAGCTGCCTGTGTCTTCTGTATTTCTCTTTATGTTGTTAAAGACAGGTTGACAATGCCTGAAGGTAATTAGCAGGAAAATGTTTGCATTTCATACAAGGCAACGCCATTATTTTTAGTCATGGTATTTTTGTTTTTATAAGAAAAAATAAGTAAATTAATACAATAATAAAGAATAAAATGAAACAATTTGTTTTTATTGGAAATTTTGATTAACTTGGATAAAAACAGATAACAAGTTTGAATTTTATTTTATGGACAAAAGAGTTTTTTGGGTGATAATTGAATCAACCTTGGAAGAAAGCTGTAATGATGCTGAAATTCAGGAGAAACTGATAAAAAAACATTTGCTCAACTTTAAATTGAATGACATTTATGATTTTCAGAAAATATGTCTGGATCTTTTAAATGGAATTTGTACTATGCCTATTCATGCTGCAGCCTTTGTGGTACATAATAGTCTTAGCCCTGATAGTTTTAAGGCTTTTGGGGGTTGGTTGATATCACAGGGCGAAGAAGCTTATATGAATGCTGTCGACGATGCAGATTCTATCTGTGATTTGTTATTTGATAGTGGTGTTCAGAAAGTAATGAGAACTGAATTGAGTATAGATTTACTTGCTTATGAAATAGTCCGTGAGGTTTGGGCTGAAAATGAAAGGGATTTTGATAATCAGTATAAAATGCTGCTCAAAAATAGAAAAACAGAAATTTTTGATAAAGTCACAGCACCGGTAAGTTCTCAGAAAAAAAATAGATTAATGTCTTTGGTTCCAAGACTGGTTTCGGCCTTTTATTATTGAATTTCCACTAAAAATAAAACTCTTTACTTTTCATTAAGAATATTTTATAAGGTTTTGTATTTTTGTAGGATTCAGAATAATACATTCGATTTTTATCTTTCTATACCTCAGGCCCTCAGGAAAAATTATTAAATAAAAAAAATGACTAAAGTAAAATATACAGAAGACAATATTCGCTCACTCGATTGGAAAGAACATATACGTCTTCGCCCGGGAATGTACATTGGGAAGTTAGGAAATGGTACGGCACCGGATGATGGTATTTATATCTTGTTTAAAGAGGTTATTGACAACTCTATTGATGAGTATATGATGGGGGCCGGAAAGAAAATAGAGATCAAACTGACGGATGATGGCATGATGACCCTAAGGGATTATGGAAGGGGGATTCCGCTTGGTAAAGTGGTTGATTGTGTCTCAAAAATTAATACCGGTGGTAAATACGATTCGAATGCTTTTCAAAAAGCTGTTGGTCTCAATGGGGTGGGTACAAAAGCAGTAAATGCTCTTTCTACTTATTTTAAGGTTTGTTCCTTCAGAGATGGTAAGGTTAAAACTGCCGTGTTCGAACAAGGGATTCTCCTGGAGGACAATAAGCTGCTGAAAACAGATGAAGCGAATGGAACTTATATTGAATTCCGACCTGATATTTCAATTTTTAAAAATTATAAATTTAATAAACAATATATTGAAGACCGAATCTGGGATTATGCCTATTTGAATGCCGGATTGAGATTCAGCTTTAATAACAAATCCTTTGTCTCAAAAAACGGATTATTTGATTTACTCTCCAAAAGAGTAGACCCTGAAAAAATCCGTTATCCCATTATTCATCTTAAGGGAGATGATATTGAATTGGCGATGACCCACGGGACTCATTTTGGGGAACAGTACAGTTCATTTGTCAATGGGCAAAACACGACACAAGGTGGGACGCACTTGAATGCTTTCAGGACGGCTTTAGTCAAAACTATAAGAGACTTTTATGGTAAGAATTATGACGCTTCTGATATTCGTTCTGCTATAATTGCAGCTATCAGTGTCAGAGTGCAGGAACCAATTTTTGAATCACAAACCAAGACAAAACTTGGTTCTATCAATATAGGACCGAAGGGGCCGAGTGTTAATGTTTTTGTAGCTGATTTTATCAAAGAAAAACTGGATAATTTTCTTCACAAAAACCCCGAAGTTGCTTCTGCTATTCAAAATCGTATTGTTCAGTCTGAACGCGAACGTAAAGAAATTGCAGGGATAAAAAAATTGGCAAATACCCGTGCAAAAAAGGCCAATCTTCATAACAAAAAACTAAGAGACTGCCGCCTGCATTACAACACAAATAAAGAGGGGGCAAATGAAACTATGTTGTTTATTACTGAGGGAGATTCGGCAAGTGGTTCTATTACCAAGGCAAGAAATGTACAAACTCAGGCAGTATTCAGCTTGCGTGGAAAACCTTTGAATTGTTTTAATCTCAGTAAAAAAGTAGTCTATGAAAATGAAGAGTTCAATTTGCTTCAACATGCACTGAACATAGAAAACGGACTCGACGACCTGCGTTATAATAAAGTAATTGTTGCTACCGATGCGGATGTCGATGGTATGCACATCCGGCTTTTATTACTTACTTTCTTCCTGCAGTTTTTTCCGGAACTTGTCATTAACGGACATCTTTATATTCTTGAGACCCCTTTGTTCAGGGTCAGGAACAAGAAAAAGACTTTCTATTGTTACAGTGAGGAAGAAAAACAAAAGTCAATGGCAGAATTGGGTAAAACGGCTGAAGTTACCCGATTTAAGGGACTGGGTGAGATTTCCCCGGATGAATTCGGACAGTTTATTGGTGAAGACATTCATCTTGAACCTGTACAAATGAGTGCCTCTGCTGATATTGATAAATTATTGTCTTATTATATGGGCAAAAATACGGCAGACCGTCAGATGAATATCATTCAGAATCTGCGAGTGGAAAAGGATGAGATTGAAGCCGCTTAGATAGTAGTATTTTTACTTTTATCTCCCGTTGATTATTTTAATGATTCGGCAGATTTTATCATGGTTTCAATCTGTTCCTTAGTGAAATTGATCCCTTTTGCATTTTCCAATGAATAAATTAAACCGCCGATTTTAACCTGATAGGCAAAATGATATTGTTCTGTTCTGAATACAGTGGTTTTATAAAAAAGCAAATTGGGTTTGTCTGTCAAAAACTCTTCCAGTTTATTTACTGAATTGGATTCTATAGACGCTTTTTTTTTGGCAATTGTATAATTCTTGTTTTCTTCAATTTCAATGGCAAAGGCCGGCTTGATTTTAGAAGCTTCTCTTATGTCACTGCTCTCTTTCCTCTGAAAATACAAAGCATCTCCAATAACCGTTTCCCATTTCAGCTTCTTTGCCTCAATACCATCAGGGGTGCTTATTTTTGCTTTTATTCCAATATTCTTAAGGTTTATTTTTGATGTTTTCTGAGCAAAAGCCGAATTTGAAAGAACGAAAAAAACTAAGATTAATAAGAATGAATATTTCACAATTTGATAATTTATATAAATAATATTTTTTCATGAAATATAAATATATACAAACTGTTAGAATATCTCTCTTAAATTTGTAAATAAATAGGATGTAATATTCCATAAGAAGTGTTTTTTTTATATTGATTGTTTTTTGTAGTAAACTGAAAGTATTTTTTCCCGATTAGTATAATCTGAAAATGAACAAAAAAATTAAAAATATTATTCTGTTTTCAATTGTTGTAATCAGCTTTATGATGCATTTTAATCATTTCTCAAAGGATTTGATGAGCATTCATGTATGGAGACAGACCCAGACTCAATCTACAATCGATAATTTCTACCAGGAGGATATGAATATATTTAATCCCCGTAGAAACGACAGGGGAGATACTCAGGGTTTTTTCAGAATGGAATTTCCACTAATGCAATGGATGGTAGCCTGTGTTTATAAAGTATATGGGAAACATATTATTATCAGCAGACTGTTTATGTTTTTTATCGGAATTTTTTCTGTCCTTGGTATTTATAAGCTCTTGATGGCCATGTTCGTGAATGAAACACTTGCTGTTTTTGGTGCCTGGGCTTTTAATTTTTCTCCCTGCTTTTATTATTATACCATAAACCCACTCCCTGATAACCTTGCCCTCTGTTCTGCAATATGGGGATTGGCTTTGTTCTTTAGCTTGCATTCCAACAAAAAAGGCTATGTTTTGTTTCTTGCAGGCTTATTTTTTAGTGTTGCAGCTCTTTGTAAACTGCCCTTTATTATCTATTATGTTGTACCCTTGCTCTTTTTTTTAAAAGAATTTAATAACAATGGCATTACAAAAAAAATAACAATTCAGTTTTTTTCTGTATTCAGCCTGTCACTGTTGCCAATTATATGGTATGCTACAGTTATTCCTCAATGGGAAGGGAATATGATTATTAAAGGAGTGGTTGATAATGAGGAGTCAGTTTCAATGTTGCTTTATTATTTGCAGCATACATTAATATCAACATTGCCTGAGTTGCTACTCAATTATGGTTCTTTGCTTTTCTTTTTAGCAGGTTTTTATTTTATCTGTAGAAGAAAAGCTTTTAATGACCCCAGGTTTGCTTTGATGTTTTCTTTAGGATTAATAACACTTTTCTATTATTTTTATGAAGTCAATGCTATTGCAACTATTCATGATTATTATCTTTTCCCTTTCTTGCCCTTAATCTTTATTTTAGTGTCATACGGTGCTTTTCATCTTTATAAATCAGGTCATTTTTATCGATATCTTACAATCTCACTGCTAATGCTTTTGCCGCTCTTTTGTTTTTTAAGAATGCAGGGTAGATGGAATCCTGAAGCACCCGGATTCAATAAAGATTTATTGATTTACAAATCAGAATTACAGAAAGCAGTACCAGAAGATGCCCTTGTGGTTGCCGGGAATGACGTTTCACGCTTTATATTGTTTTATTATATCAATAAAAAAGGATGGTCTTTTACTGATGATAAGCTTACAGCATTTCAACTCACTTCTATGATGGAGAAAGGGGCAGAATATTTGTATACCGATTCAGAAAAAATTCAAAATGATTCCGGAATTAAAAAATGTGTTGATGAAATGATAATCCAAAAGGGCTCTGTTATGGTTTTTAAATTGAAAAAGATAAAGTAAAGCTATCGTCTGGAATGTTCAATTAATAAGTCCAGCCCTTTGAGGTCATGAAAAACCTTGTTGAACAATTTTGCCAGTAATATTTTTTCCCATATTTTATACATTGGTTCATCCAGGTAGGGATTCCCAACAGCAGGAAATCTCCACTCCTGTTCTTCAACCTGAGCCATTTCACAAAAATCAGGGTGGTAAGGATTGTTTTCAAACATGGTCAACATTACAAATCTTCTTTTATTATTGTCCCCGGTTTCGACTAATATATTTATCCCGAAAATTTGAGCTTCAATTAATTTATTGCCTTTGTGAAATAGACTGAATGACTCATCGGGCCATTTTATACGTTGGTAAAGCCATTTCCAGACCCAATCATCTACAGAAATATTTCCATCCTGAACAAAATACCGGAAAGAAAGTTCCCAGCTCGCCGGATTGTTATCTTTTAGTGCCTTTTCTAAATCCATCTTGAAGTAATATTTCCAGACTGTTTATTTAATCTGATGTTTTGCAATAAGACCAATTAATAAGCCTTCTTTTATAACAGGTAGCGTGGTTATTTTCAACTCCCTCATTATTTGATCCGCTTTGAAAAGCAGGCAGGTTTCTTGGACTGTTTCAGGGTTTGTAGTCATCAGGTCTTTTGCGCTTAATTGAAAGAAGGAGTTTTCTGGAAATTTATTGAGTGCTCTTCTTAGGTCTCCATCAGTTATTACTCCAAGAACTTTATTGGAATGATCAACAATTACGACCATACCAAACATGCCTGAAGACATTTCTACCAGTACTTCTTTCACAGGACTGTTTAAATCTGCTATGGGTAAATTATCGCGTTTCATGATATTTCCGACTTCTGTTACCAGTTTTTTCCCCAAAGTCCCTCCCGGGTGATTGCGGGCAAAGTCTTTTTCGCTGAATTTTTTTAGTGTAATAAGTGCTGCAGCTATTGCATCTCCCATTGCCATTGTTGCTATTGTAGACGCCATAGGGACAGCTGAAAGGGGAGAGGCTTCTTCTTTTATCCCGATATTTAAGACCCAACGGGCATTTTTTGCTAATGTCGACTCCCTCTTTCCGGTCAGGGCGATATGTGGAATCTGCATTTTCTTTAAATGTGGCATCAGTTGAAGAATCTCATCCGTCTCACCAGAATTGGATATACTAATAAAACAATCTTCTGACATCAAGGTTCCTATATCACCATGTAATGCTTCAGAAGGGTGTAAGAAAAAACTGGGTGTACCTGTGCTTGCAAGTGTAGCAGCAATTTTTTTGCCTACAAGGCCTGATTTTCCAATCCCGCAAATAACAACTCTTCCTTTACAGTATAAAAGACACTCAATTACTTTCTCAAAGTCTGAAGTCAGAAGTTTTTCTAAATCAGCTATTGCCTGAGATTCAATTTTAAATACCTCTTTTGCTACATCACTAATTTTTTTCATTGAATATTTTATAAATTTTTAAATCTTTTCATCGGAAGCTTTATTTGCAGTTTTCGAAATGCATAATGCTTGTTTATCCCTGTTTTCTTATATTATTACCTTTAAAATACCATCCTTCCAATCAAAACCAAAAAGAGTAGCAGTTTTTGATGATTTTTTTTTACTTTTGTATTCTCAGTTACATTCAAAAAAACTGATTATGATTGAATAACACATTTATTTATAAGTACCAAAAATATAATAATCATGGGAAGAGGTGATAAAAAAACCAGAAAAGGAAAAATTACTCAAGGGTCATATGGTAAATCACGACTTAAAGGTAAACTCCTTAAAGCAAAAAAAAAGGCTAAAAAATAAACCTGTATAACAAAGCCCCTGTAATTTTCAGGGGCTTTTTATTTTATTTCCCTAATCTTTAACGATTTTAGATAAATTGAAATTGGCAAAAGACAGTTTATGTTCAGACCGTCTTTTTTTATAATCAATTAATTTGTAAAATATTTTTAGTGTTGCGGATTATATATACTACTGCTGCCATTCTATTTTGTTATCTGTTCTTTCTCGGGGCTTCTTCGGGTCCCACGGGGATAGCGGGAGACAGAACGGGTTCTCCTCTTAGTGGTGGTCTTTGTAATGCCTGTCACGCTTCTCCAGGTTCTTTTACTCCTCAGACAGTCATTACGCTCAGGGATTCAAATAATGTACAGATAACGAACGGTATGTATATTCCGGGGAACTCATATACCCTCACTGTCGCAATTTCTTCTCCTTCTGCCAATAATATCACCCCTCAATATGGTATGCAGGCGGTCATCCTTAAAGAGGATAATGCACAGGCAGGTATCCTGAATAACCCTACAACAGGCTTGTCAGGGACAGGGTTGGATGCCAGGATTTATAATTATTCGCTTCGCAGTTATCTCGAACATACTCAAAGATCAGTGGATGGCGTTTTTAATGCAACATGGCTTGCACCTGTCAAAGGTTCCGGAACGGTCACTGTGTACGCTATAGGCCAGGCTGTTAATGCTAATTCAGCCTTTACGGGAGATAATTTTGATACAACCAGTTTCACCCTGTCTGAAGATTTGTCAGTGGGGGTTAACACTGTTCAAAATGATATCCCCGGATACCATGTTTTCCCTTCACCGGCTGTTAATGGCAAGTTCTTTATTGATGGTATCAACGGGGAGGCTGTTGTCAGGATTTATGATCTGACCGGGTCGCTAATTTATAATAAAATAATTAATTTCGAATCTGGTATTAAGGAAATAATTACTGATTCACCCAAAGGTGTCTTTTTTGTAAATGTATGGCAGAATGGCAAACAGTCCAGCCGGCAACTTATCTTTCTCTAATTCTCTCAATCTGTAATTCTTTATTTTTAATTAACTGGAAATATTACAGATCCATATCTTTTGCCATTCATAAAGAGAAGTCCGCTTTTCTTGTTTTTTGTATCTTCTAAAAATAACGATGGTGTAAACAATGAATAATTGCCTTTCGTCTTTATTTATGGGTTTATCAGGCTTTTTTACGTTTGTTCTTATCATTAACTACAAATACTGAATTATCCTAGCATATTAATAATACACCAAAGTAAAATTATTTGTTTCTTTCGTTGCAATTAAAAACAAATTGTTTTATATTTGTAGAATTGGTTGGGCTCAGGTTGCCCGGAGCTTCGTTTTCGGTTTCTCTGTGGTATATTATTATTAAATATATAAATTTGAAGATGTAAAATTATGATTAAAAAAATTAGTGATTACCTCATGAAAATAGGTGTTGAACATGCTACAGATATAAAAAAAAAGGCCTTAAGCTTTAATGTTGATACCCCTGATGGCTCCTGGCCCTGTTCTATTCTTGTAAACAGGAGTGAGCAGTCATCAAAAGTGGTTGGGGTGTATTCGACCTTACCCGTTAAGGTACCTGTTGATTTACTGAATCACATGGCTTTATTTCTTATGTGTCTGAATAATGACAGACTGTACGGAAATTTTGAACTCGACCCTGATACAGGCGATTTGCATTTTAAAACCTATCTTGACTTTGAAAACAGGGCATTTTCTGAAAAAGCAGTAGAACAAAATATGATATGCAATATATCTGTTATGCAAAAATACACGAACAGGTTTATGAGAATGATAAATTGTGCTTGAAAAGAATATCCATGCAGGTTTTATTATACTATTTTATATTATTGCTTTTACCGTGATAAAATAAAATCCATTCATTTTATAACAAAATGAGTAAGGTGTTTTTGAGCTGCAATGACGTTGAGCTTAACCATATTTACTTTCGTATATTTTCTTAAGTGTTAGCATTTCATCCCGATATTCTGCAGCAGTCAGAAAGTCCATATCCTTTGAAGCTGCCTTCATTTTCTTTTTCGATAAGGCGATGGTTTTTTCAAGTTGCTCTTTGCTCATAAATTCCATCACAGGGTCCGCCAGGTAGTCTACCGAAGTATCTTCGGGGTGCAGGTAGCTTTTTGACCCCACAACTGTAGTCTGACCCATTATTTCTTCTTTCGACTTTTTAATTGTGGTTGGAGTAATACCATGCTTTTTGTTATGAGCTATCTGCACTTTTCGTCTTCTTGATGTTTCATCAATTGTCAGCTTCATAGACCTTGTTATCTTATCAGCATACATTATAACCCTCCCTTCAGAATTCCTTGCAGCACGTCCAGAAGTTTGGGTAAGTGACCTCTGATTTCTGAGAAAACCTTCTTTATCGGCATCCAATATAGCTACAAGTGCTACCTCAGGTAAATCCAGGCCCTCTCTTAATAAGTTGATTCCGATTAGTACATCAAATACCCCGAGTCGCAGTTCTCTTAATATTTCTACTCTTTCCAAGGTGTCAATTTCAGAGTGCAGGTATCGGCATTTTACATTTAGGCTGGACATGTATTTCGAAAGTTCTTCTGAACTTCGTTTAGTAATAGTTGTTACCAGAACTCTTTGGTCTTTTTTGACGCAATTATCAATTTCTTCCAATAAATCATCTATTTGATTAAGTGTTCCCCGAACTTCTATTGGCGGGTCAAGCAAGCCCGTAGGTCTTATAATTTGTTCCGTTACGACACCGTCAGTTTGTTCAAGTTCATAATCTGCAGGGGTGGCGCTGACATAAAGTACCTGATTGACTACGCTCTCAAATTCTGTGAAACTCAAAGGGCGGTTGTCGTATGCAGAAGGCAAGCGGAAACCGTGTTCTACTAAAGTGGTTGTTCTTGATCTGTCCCCGCCATGCATCGCCCTGAACTGAGGGAGGGTAACATGACTTTCATCAATTATTATCAGATAATCATCCGGGAAATAATCCAACAAACAAAATGGTCGGGCACCTGCTTTCCGGCGATCAAAAAACCGGGAGTAATTCTCAATACCAGAACAATAACCCAATTGACGCATCATTTCAAGATCAAGGGTTACGCGTTCCTGTATCCGTTGACTTTCTTCATTCTTGTGTTCATTATTGAAATATTCTATTTGATCATGTAACTCATCTTCTATTTCACGGATAATATCTTTCATCCGGTCTTTCTGTGCAACATATAAATTTGCCGGAAAAATCGCTATAGTATCCAGGTTCTCTATCCGCTTCCCACTTTCAATTTCGATACGCTCTATTTCTTCAATTTCATCTCCCCAAAAAGTAACTCTGAAACCATCTTCTGTATAGGGGAGGTTGATGTCTACGGAGTCTCCCCGTACCCTGAAAGTCCCCCGGCTGAATTCAATTTCTGTTCGTGAATACAAACTATCTACCAAGAGGTACAAAAAACTGTTTCTGCTTAGAATCTGACCTACCTGCAATCGTATAATACTGTTTTTATAATCGTCAGGGTTTCCCAATCCATAGATACAAGAGACGGATGCTACAACTATTATGTCCCGTCTGCCGGAAAGTAATTGTGATGAAGTTCTTAAACGTAGTTTGTCAATTTCTTCGTTTATAGCCAGATCTTTTTCTATATAGGTTCCCGTAGAAACTACATAGGCTTCAGGTTGATAATAGTCGTAATAGGAAACGAAATATTCAACTGAGTTGTCCGGGAAAAACTGTTTGAATTCCCCATACAATTGTGCTGTAAGTGTCTTATTGTGAGACAGGATTATTGTTGGTCGTTGTGTTTGTTCTATGATGTTTGCCATTGTAAAGGTCTTGCCCGAACCTGTAACACCCAATAAACATTGTGCACGCTCATTTTTGTTTATTCCTTCTACTAATTCTTTTATAGCCTTAGGTTGATCTCCTGTAGGTTTGAAATTGGAATTTAATTTGAACTTCATGATTTGATAATTAGGAATATCTGAAAGTATTTCTTTGTATTGTGCAAAAATAAAAAATGCCTTCCACAATTGAAAGGCATTTTTTATTTATTAAAAAGAAAGCTATTTGATCTTGCATTCTTTTGTGTTTTGAACAAGTCTAGTTTGTACCGACTTTTTCGTTTGAGCTGCTTGATATTTTTGCATCAGCAGTTTTACTTTTTGTACAGGTCTTTGTAGTTTTAGAACAGGCTTTTCCTGTTTTACCTTTTTTGCAGCAAGCTTTTTTTGTAGTAGCAGTGCTTACTGTAGTTGCTTTAGCTGCAGTAGTAGTTTTAGAACAGGTTTTGCCGGTTTTGGCAGTTTTGCAGCAAGCTTTTTTAGTAGTAGCAGTGCTAACAGTAGTTGCTTTGGCATCCTTTGAGCAAGCTTTTTTAGATTTTGTACAGGTAGTTTTTGTAGTTTTTGAATTTGCAGCAGCTTTTGCAGCAGCGTGAGGACATCCCTGAGCATAAGAATTTCCAACAGATACAAAGGCAAACATAACTAGTAGCAAAAGTAGATTTTTCATAATTATTTTGATTTTTAATTTTAATTTATTTTACAACTGATTCGCAATTTACAAAAAAATAGAATCTAAACCAAATATTATTAAGGCTTAACAAAATAATAATAGTTTTTATTTTAAAAGTAATGTGATTTGTTTAATGAATATAGTAATCTACTTAGGGGGTTTGTATAATAAGAGAAATTTCTGAGGGTCTTTTTCTTCAAATATCCTATTTAATACCTGTTGATTAATTCTCTGTTCTGAAAGTTCAGGACTAGACTGCTTTAAGCTTTTTCTGTAATGATTTGCATAAGATAGAATAATGCGGTAGCCGAGCCAGGTACCACTGTTCCCTGGTAGGTCGAAATTTGGCTTGAAGGGGCCCTTAGTTATATATTTTGATATTTTTTTTCTGTCCCCCGAGTAGAATAATTCATTTTCTGATAAATAATTATACAAAGCCATTTCTCCTTTCTCGCAATACTCCATCTGAAAGGATGAAAATCCGAATTTAAGACTGTCTGCAATATTTGGAATTAATATATCTGTCAGATACATCGTTTTACCATTATAGATCATCAGGTCTATCAGGTGACTGCCACCGGTTTCAGAGGATGTCATAATAATATTCTGTGCTACTGCATTCGCTGCCTTTGCAACAAGGTGTTCCCTGTTACAGGTGCGTTGGTCATACATCGGGAATTTTGAAAAAGTATAGGCAGGATACCCTATACCCAATGACATGTCAAGAGGTAAACCTACAAACCCTTCTTCAGGTAGTGCCAATCTGTCTCCATGATATTCACACATATAAGTGTAGGCCTTTGTCAGTGGTTTTGCATCCGGGAAATAGTATTGGTAATAGGTCGCTAATTCATTTATCTCTTTCTGAACCTGATCTAGCTTGTTGAAAACCTTTTGAATTGTATCGTAGGTTATTTTGGCATCCTTGAAATTCAGATATCCTGCGATAATTTGATTTTCCATGGAAGTATCTCTTACACCCAGAACAGAAGCAAGATAACCGTTGACAAATTCAGGATATTTTTCTCTCAATAATTTTATTTCCTGAGGGATCTTTGTGGCGTCAATAGAAAAGAATTCATTTTCAAATCTGATAATTTCTACTTCAATATTTCCCCCTTTTATTTCAGGAACATATTTTTTTTCTCTGGTAGATGTATTACAAGATGTCAGAAAAAATAAAAAGCTATTAATAAAAAAAAATATGTTAATTATTTTGGGCGTTTGCATTTTGTTTGTGATTTTGTTCCAATTATTATTATTCAGAAATACAATCTTATTAAAAAATAATGGAATAAAGGCTTTAGCTTCTGTCTTTTTTGAAGTAATTATTCCTGATAAAATGAAATTTATGCTTCGTAAAATATTTATTCTAACGTTATTATTTGCCAATATTGTATATTCCAATGCACAGGAAATAAAATTTGGTGTCCATATTGATCCGGCTATCTCTTTCCTTGATAGTGATTATTCTAAAATTTCTGCTGATGGTGTAAATTTTTCTTTTGCTTTAGGAGTAGAAGCAGAATACAGATTTTCTGATAATGCAGCCTTTACTTTTGGCCTTGATTTTTCGCTAAATAACGGAGGGTCTATACTGTACGGCTATAGTGGAGTTCTCTTTGCTAACTCTGAGTTCGATAATGCCAAATCTTTTTTTAATATAGTAAACACAACGCCACCTTCTTCGACTGGAATTGATATGTATGCATTTACCAAAGTGAACTATAGAATCAACTATATTGAGGTTCCCTTGGGATTCAAATTCAGAACAGAAGAACTTGGAGGCAGTTATATGCGTGTTTTTTTCCATTTACCAATTGTCAAAGTTATGATTCCTGTGATGGCTTCTGCCAAAATATTTGCTCCTCAGGCTGCGACCAATGGATTTGAAGATGATTTAAACCCTTCAAAATACGGAGTACCTCAGGCATCATCTTCAAATTCTGTAGACGACCTTGGATTTGTGGTTGAGAATAATGTTTGGAAAGATATTACACCAATACAGGTTAGTGTAGGTGCCGGGGCAGGGGTTGAGTTTTCTCCGACAGATCCTGATGGTCTTCGCTTGTATGCCGGAATTTATTATCATTCCGGACTATTGGATGTTACAGGTGGCTTTTCTGAAAAAACAACTTTTACTGAAGCCCAGACTTTGTCGACACCTATTCCTGATTCTCAGGAAAGAAACCCCAGAAATGCTATGCACACTATAGCACTCAGAATAGGTGCTATTTTCTAAAGTGTTTAGGATGTTGATTTATTAAAAATGTCATAAGTGATTTATCATTTATGACATTTTTTATAAATCCAATTCTGTCATAAAGATAAAGCCCCTTTCCATAACCTCTTCATAGTTCTCAGGATAATCTCCAATTACTATATGAGTGGTATTCCTTTTAATTTCTGTTGTGTAATTTATTTTGCCAGGGTTTTGTGTTAATTTATTTCGGGTGGCAAATGATACTATTCCCAGAATTGCTACAGAGGCATTCTCAGGCGTGAAACCAGGGTAAACAGATTCCTGCCAATTCAATATCCTGCTTTTGGCTCCTTGCCTTATTGCCTCCTCCTTATGTGAAAGTGCTTCAAACAAATTAAATAAAGTCAGCTTTTGAAGTGCTGATTTGTCATTCATCAAAATTCCCATGAAAAGCAGTTGTTCCTTTTCGGGTGCATGAATTTTTCCATGATTGACTAATTCTTCAAATTGCCTCAGTATTTCATTCTCTTCCTTACTGTATTTGTCTGAGTCTTCTGATTTAATTGTTAATTGTTTTATTTCCGGAAGTTGTTTTATGGCATGTAAGGTAGACAATACATTAAAACAATTATTCTGTGCATATAATTTCCTCAGATTTCCTAACTTAACAAAGCTTGGGGGGAGTGTTTTAAGTTGATTGTCTTCAATGTTCAGTACTTCAAGAAACCTGAATTGTTCCCATATGTCGGGCAATTCCTTCAATTCATTCCCCCAGAGTTTAATTTTATGGACATCTTTTACTGTTAGTATAGCCTCCGGAACAGTCTTTAATTTAAATCCCCCCATATCCAGAATGAAATGACCGGTATGTTCTCTTTTTTTTAAAAAGAGTATTATTTCCTGCTGAATCGAATAACTCCCGTATTTGATTAAAAAACAGTTGACAGGGTTGTCTCCTGAAGGATAGAAATCATAAAATAATTTTGTGAATTCAGAATTATTAATGTTGAAAGAAGAGCAAAAGTTTTCAGTATCGGGATGAATAGTCAGGCTTGCCCCGGAATCAGGTAATAAAAATGGAGGTATTATTACTGATATACTTTCTTTTGAAAGGTAATTACTGATAAGGTCATATACTAATGCCTCGGTTGTTTTCTCCCCGGCCCATATCAATCTATTATATATCCAGTATAATTCCGTCAAAAGTTCAGGAACCAAGCCCCTGCCTTTTACTATTTCAAGGGCAAGCAAAAGGTTTTTAAGGTCTGCATCAGCAACCAATCGTTTAATGTTTGTTATTTCTGTTCCTGAGTAGGACATCTTTTGTTATTTCAAAGTTAATATCTGCAAAATGTCACAGAGAATGGTTGACTTACAACAAAATTTACCTTTTTTTGTTCTGTAAATATAATTGAACTTATCTTTTGGTTGGTTTAAATATACTAAAGTTTATCTATGAAAAATGCCAGAGCAATACGTTTATTATTATTTGCCAATTTTATATCAGGAATTGCTCAGGGGATAAGTATGATTTCCATTCCTTTGTACTTTGCCAGAAATCATATGTCTAACTGGTTTAACATTGCTTATGTAATGATTACAGTTGTCAGCCTTTTCTGGTCTTTGTATGGCGGAACTCTTATAGATAAATACAATAGAAAAAAAATATTCCTTCTGCTTAATCTTGTTAATGGTATTGCTATAGGTACAATAGCCTGGTTGGAATATTCAACAACAGGCTTAACAAATTATTTAGCAGCAGCTGTTTTTGCTTTGACTTTCTGGAATTTCAATTTACACTATCCCTGTTTTTATGCTTTTATGCAGGAAATTTCTGAAAAGGAAAATTATAACAAAATTGCATCCTACATAGAAGTGCAATCACAAATGGCCTCTGCTTTGGCCGGTGCCGGTGCTGCATTATTAATCAGTGGCGGGATTTCCACTTCCTTCTTTTCAATAGAAATTGAACCCTGGTCTCTTTCACAGATTTTTGCATTGGATGCCTGCACCTATTTTGTTGCTTTGGCAATAATTTATTTTATGCGTTTTGTCCCTGTATCGAAAAGAAAATCTGAATCCGGCGGTGTTTTTATACAATTGAAAACCGGCTACGATTATCTAAAAAAGAAACCATATGTTTTCTTGTTTGGCGTTGTAACCCACGCTGTTTTTATTGTAGTATTATTACATGTTTTTAATCTTGCCCCTCTTTATGTTGAGCAACATTTGAAAGAGAATGCAGAGATATTTGCAATTTCTGAAATTTTTTATGCTTCCGGGGCTATTCTCGCTGGAGTAGCTATTCATAAAATATTCGGAGGGATGACTTTTGTAAAAGCAATTATTGTCTTAACCTTTGTTTCGGTGTTTGAATTCTTGTGTATGGTAGGAAGTAACTGGGTTTCGGTGTTTTTTATAATGACTTTTTTACTCGGTATAAGCAATGCAGGGGTTCGGGTAATCCGAGTTTCTTATCTGTTCAAGGTGATCCCTAATCAAATAATGGGCCGGGCTAACAGTATTTTCTTTTTGACCAACGCGTTTTCAAGAATAGTCTTACTCTCATTATTCAGCCTAACCTTCTTTCATCATTCAGGAAATGTTATTTACACATTTGTGATTTTAAGTCTTTTTATGTTCGTTTCCGGTCTGATTTTATTGTTTTTTTATTCAGAAATTATCCTTAATAAAGAACTGAAAAAGAAATAATTTTGTTGTACTATTTAGATGATTATAAGTTGTCTGTGTTTAACTGATTTGAAAATAAACGGATGAGAACAAAAATAAGATTGGCAATGGATTTTGGCATTCAGGGGGCATTATTATGCTTTTTGTTCTTTCATGTTTCTTTCTATCCCGGACAGGCATTGGTCCACCTGTGGTTTTATATCTCAACAATTATTATATGGCAAATAATCCATGCTATTTATGTAGCTCACAAATATCAGGATTGGTATAGTGTCCGCTATCTGAGAACAGTCAGAAAAATAGTTTTTGTAGCCCTGATTTTTTTTAGCAGTACTTTTGTTTTCTTCAGATACGATTATGAGATGATTTTGTCAGGAGGGGTTCAAGTAGTTAAGTTGGTCGGAATACTACTGCTCACTTTATTATGTTTTACTTTAATAAAACAGTTTTACCGTTCAATTATTAATTTACACAACTACATTAGAAAGCCAAGGTCATTTTGGGACCTTTAGATGAAAAGCCATCATTAATTTGAAGTGATTTCTGGTTAATCTTCCTGATTGGGTGTTTCCTCCTCTTCAGGAGAATCTACTTCAACTTCGTTTTTAGTTTCTACGGATTTCAGCATTTCTTCTGCCGCTTTAACCTTAGCTTCTGCCGCTTTTATCTTAGCTTCGGCTGCTCTTATTTTTTCTTCCGCATCCCTTATCTTTTGCTCCGCAGCACTTACGTTTGCTTCTGCCCTCGCTTTTGCCTTTGCTTTAGCTTCCGCATCTGCCGCAGCCTTTGCTTCAGCTTTAGCCGCAGCTTCTGCAGCAGCTTTAGCTTCAGCCTCTGCCTTTGCTTTTGCCTTAGCCTCTGCCTTGGAGTTCTTGCCTTTTTGCTCTGCTTTCACACGTTTGGCTTTTTCTTTTGCCTCTTGTGCTTTTTTCTCTGCTTCTTTAGCCAATTCCTCCGCTTCTTTCGCTTTTAATTGTGCATATTTCACCCTCGATTTAGCATAAGCTTCTGCTTCTTTGGCAATAGCATGAGCATCTTTGGCATTTGCCTCCGCATCTTTGGCTTTAGCTTCCGCTTCTTTGGCTCTCGCTTCAGCGAATTTAGCATCCGCCTCAAGTTCTTTAATTTTAGAATCATCTTCATTAGCTTTGGCTTTTGCTTCTGCTTCTTTAGCCTTGGCTTCCGCTTCTTTCGCTTCTGCTTCCATTTCTTTAGCGTATGCTTCCATTTCTTTAGCGTATGCTTCCGCTTCTTTAGCTTTAGCTTCCGCTTCCTGTGCAGCAGTTGCTGCATCTTCGGCTTCATCGGCCGCTTTTTTAGCCCTTTTAGCAGCATTTTTAGCGTCTTCCTCCGCTTTTTCTGCTTCTGCTTCTGCCTGCATTGTTTTGTCGTTACCTGAAATATAAATGGTGCAATAATCAGGGCCAAGTTTTCTTAATGTTTTCCTGTTTTTCTTTTTGTCGCCAATAGGGTTTCTTGATAGTTCCAATTGACGTAATGAAAACAAAGGATGCGGTTCAAACTTAACTTTGTAAAAGCAAGGAGGTAATTCTGCTATCTGATTGTCTTTGAAAAACATATAAGCGATGTTTTCCAGTTCGCCTATTTCATCAGGAATAGTTGTCAACAGGTTGTGGTCCATGCTTAGAATAATAAGCTTTGAAAGCTTGCCTATTGTTTCTGGTATTTTTGATATTTTATTGTGAGAAAGGTACAGTCTTTTCAGACGCTTCATAAATTGCAATGTATCAGGCAAACTGGTAATCTGATTGTTATTTGCGGTAAGGGTTTGCAATCGGACCAATCCTTTTATGCAGGAATCAGGGATGCTTGTAATTTGGTTTTCGTGAATAAACAAAACTTCAAGCTTTTTTAAATTTGCCAGTCCCGCAGGGAAATCAGTAAAATTATTTCTGTGAAGATAACATTCCCTTAATTTGCTTAATTGACCTATTGTATTGGTTATTTCACTCAATTCATTGTTGTGTGCAAGGAAAATCTCCAGTTCAGTAAGCAATCCCAGAGATTCCGGAACATCGCTCAAATTATTGCTGTTGATGTGTAAAACCTCTAGTTGATTGAGTAATCCGAGGCTGTTTGGTAATTCAGTGATATTATTGTCAGAAAGATGTAGTTGCTTCAAATTTACCAGCTGAATAATTCCTTTTGGAATGTTGCTTAGCTTGTTTCCTGAAAGAGTAAGGGAAGTCAGGGAGCTCAGCATTTCGATAGAGTTTGGAAGGGCATTGATCTCGTTGTTGGAAAGCTGACAAATTTTTAATTTTGTCAATTTCCCAAAATCTTCCGGCAAGTCAGTAAGGTTGTTGTTGTCAAGGGATAATTCTTCAAGATTGCCAAAATCAGTAAGACCCTCCGGGATATTGCTGATGTCGTTGCCACTTAGCAGGATAATTTTAAGCTTGGTCAATTCTTCGAAGGTGCCCGGAAATGAACTTATTTTATTGCTGTCTGCCCGCAGTACTTCAAGGTTTTTCCAGTTTCCGATTTCTTCAGGTAAAGAGACAAGCACGTTTTTTTGTGCATTGATTTTTTTTAATCCCGTTAAATTACTCAGACTTTCAGGGAGAGTTGATAAGTTGTTTTCAGATATATCCAGAACCTGTAGATGATTCAATGTCCCTATGCTTTCAGGTAAATCAGATAAGTTATTGTTGTTTATATGTAAAAATCTTAGGTTGGGTAGTTTGTCAAAGATATCAGGGAACGTCGCCAGTTGATTGTATGAAATGTCAAGATAGACTAGCTTTGTTAATTTCTCAAGACTATCAAGATTGAAATAATTTTTTTGTGACTCAATTTTTGACTGCAGGTGTTTATACTGCTGAATCCTTTTTTCCTTATTAGGTACAAAAATCGTGTCAAGCCCGTTTATAGTATCCTGTATTGACTTTTTTAGCTTGTCAAGACTCTTTATCCTGTCAGGGATACCGCGCAACTTTAATTTGTATACATTCTCTGATTCCTGAAGGGCCAATCTCAATGAAGTGTATATATGCTTTCTGTCTAATGCTATCTTTAACTCCTTTGACTTAAGGACTTGTGCAAATGAAATTTGACAGGTAATTATTATAAAGAAGAGAAAAGAAATGTATTTCATAATTAGTCAGATTTATTGAAAATTGAAACCCTGAAGTCAATATAAAGTTGTTCAGAAGTAAACTTCTAACTAAAATATCAAAAATATATGTGCTTATATAGTAAATAGCAATAAAAAAAAAATCTAACTTCAATTTGTGTTAGATTTTAATTAAAAGGGGCAAGATGGGGGAAATATTTACATAGCAGTATTTTTTATATCATCTGAAACCAAAATATAGGATTTTTGTGTTTCTTTCTGAATATTATCTGTTGCACCTAAATTACGGTTTCCACTCCAGCTACCGGTACCTTTACAGCCTTTACGCTTGCTGTATGTGCTACTTCCACAGGATGATAATAAAATTATTATAAAAAATGTTGTTAAAATAATGCTTATATGTTTCATGGTAATATTTTGTTGTAATTATTAGATTGCTTTTCTTAATGATTACATTTAGCTATTTATTACCGCATGCAAAAAAAAATCTAACACATTTGTAGCATTAGATTTTTTTCGTCATTTCAACTTATGTTTATATTTGTTTATCCTCAATTTCTTCAGATACCCAAATGTACTTTTTTTGAGTTGTTTTTTGAATTTTGTCGGTTGCACCCAAATTGCGGTGACCATACCAACTTCCGTTACCTTTGCAACGATGACGCTTTTTGTAAGGACTTCGGCCACAAGATGATAATAAAGATACTATAAACAGACTTGCAAGAATTAAACTTATCAGACTTTTCATTATTTTGGAATTTTAATTAGAATCAGGAATGTATACCAAAGCTATGGTGACAATCATTTTTTCCCCTAGCAGCTGCAAAGGTATGAAAAAAAAAATGATAAAATAAATGATTTATATTCCTTTAGTTAGAATTTATGTGTTGTGTAAAATATTGAATTTTACGGTTTAATGATTGTTAGTGTGTATTATTTTTCGTAATCTGATAGTAGCTTGTTATAAAATGTAATTGTAAAAAAAAACCAAATATTATTTTGTAAAAGTATCTTGGTTGGCTTTTGCTAAAATTACGAATTTTATAAAATATAACATGTTAATCTACCAAAAAGTTGCAGAAATAAATTAATATATAATATGAACTTATGATCTATTATGATTCAACTACCGATTGAATCTTTATGTTTTATATAACATATTGTACAATAATAGGTAGTTAAAACCAGGCCCGAATATAAATACTTGGTAATCAAATCATTTAAAAGTAAAAACCCTCAAGCGCTTTCCGTGTTATGGAGTATTTCCTTATTTTGAACTAAGTCCACTTGGTGATATTTTTTTTCTTTTTTAAATTCAGGAAACAAACTGTGTGAACAAAGAGATTAGAGTTTTATGAAGTGAATCCATAGCTCAGAAACGTGGCCCGTACACCTGTTAATCAGACTTTAAAATTGCTGCATCTAAAAAGTCAGAATGTTTTATATAAAAGATAATTGTCTGACCATCTTAAATGAGAATGCAGGGTAGGGGTACTTCTTATCCTTAGCTACAGCCAAAATGTAATCCCATAGAAGAAGATAGAAACAATTATCTCTTTTAGATGGCAGAGGAGGTACTGAAAACTATGATTCCTGGCCAACAAATCTGAAGATCTTCGAGGGGTCAGTCATCTTCATCATAAACTGTAGTGTTAGTAGCATCATTGCCTTCTTCCCGTATGTTTTTCTGAACAAATGCATCATATTTAAGGCAATTCATTTCGGTTTCAATGATTTCAGGTACCGGAAATTTTGACATGGGATCGAAAACGCCATCATCTCTTAATGTAGTGTCTGATTGCATGTTAAAGAGAATATTCCTGAATATAGGTCTTGCCATTTTTGCCCCCTGACCATAGGTCAGACTCCTGAAACGAATAAATCTGTCATCACAGCCTACCCATGTACCGATTACAAGATCTGGAGTAATTCCCATAAACCAACCGTCTGCCTGGTTATTTGTAGTGCCTGTCTTTCCTCCATAAGAACATTTTACATCACGAAGACGACCACTTTGAATTCTTTGCAACATTTGGTTCATAACATAAGCGCTTTGTACAGAAAGTACCGGCTCGGAATCCTGATCTTTCCCTGCAAGATAAATTGAATTGCCATTTTTATCTTCAATTCTATCTATAAACACAGGTTCTGTATAAATGCCGGAATTTGCAAAAATGGTATATCCGCCTGTCATTTCAAAGGGGGATAAATTGGGTACGCCAAGACAAATAGCTGCCGACAAGGGAACCCGGTTGTCAGAGGTGTCTATCCCTACTTCTGCTAAAAAGTTTCTGAATGGTTGTGGTCCTTTCAATTCTTTTATAAGATAGGCAGAAACGGAATTGAGGGAACGGTTAAGGGCTTCCCATAATGGTATTTCGTCACCGCTGTAACCATCTGCATTTCTGGGGGTCCAATCTTCTAGTAAACCAAACTGACCCTCCCCCTTTGATATGGTAGTGGGCTGATCCCATACTTTAAAACAAGGGGAAAATCCTTTTTGATGAATAGTCAACGCATATAAAAATGGTTTTATTGTTGAACCTACCTGTCTGGCAAACTGCTGTTTGTTTACGTGGTCAAACTTAAAGTATTTGTGATTGATCCCTCCTACCCAGGCTTTGATGAACCCTGTCTTGGGGTCAACAGCCAAAAGACCGGACTGAAGGTGCATGCGATGGTATCTTATTGAATCGAAGGGGCTTATCAATGTATCTTTTTCCCCTCGTTTATTGTAGGCAAAAATAGTAGTTTTTACAGGGATTTTCATATAATCCATGATTGCCTTATATTGTTCTTCAAGAGCAGCAACGGAGGCTTTATCTGACAATATTTCTTTATATGTCTGAGCTTGTTCTTCCTTGATGAAACCGGTTCTTTCCCATTTTTTTAATAAAACCTTCCCATCAACCAAGGGAGAATAGCGATCTTTGCGCCTTGGTTTTTTATCATAGGCTACAATTTGAAAAATTCTGTCGATGTCTATATCTCGTAGTTTATATTTTACTGCCAATGGCAAAAACCGGGGCCTTACTCTTTGATACCTGTTTGTACCCCATATTTGTTTTACTAAGCTCAGTCTGCGTAATTCCATCTCATTGTCTGTGCTTTTGTAAGCCTTTCTTGCCCAGGGGTTTTTTATCTTCGAACTTATCTTTGGGTCTACTGCATTCCAATCTTTCCAGGTATCAAATAATCTTACCTGATGTTTGCTCAGATGGTCTTTTACCGCTTTTTCAGCATGTTTTTGTACCCTTGAATCAATAGTGGTATAAATATTAAGACCGTCACGGTAAATGTCATAGGGTGTCCCGTCAGGTTTTCTGTACTGTGGATCATCTTTAGCTAACTGCACCATCAGTTTCTTAAGGTGGTTCCTCAGGTACATTCTGAAATAGGTAGCAATACCATCATTGTGATCTTTAACTCTGAACTTAGAAATGTCAATAGGCAATTTTCTGAGCTCATCGTATTTTGCTTTATCAAAATGTCCCTTTTGTCTCATGTTGTCCAATACTACCTCTCGGCCAAGCTTTGCTCTTTTTGGGTATTTTATGGGGTTGTACCTTGATGGGTTTTTTAACATTCTTACCAACATGGCAGACTCAACAATGTTTAAATCTATAGGTTTCTTTTTAAAGTATACTTCCGCCGCAGATTTTATACCATTAGCCCCGTAAAGAAAGTCAAACTCATTAAAATACAAAGAGATAATTTCTTCTTTTGTATAAGACCTTTCCAGTTTTACGGCTGTCAGCCATTCTTTAAGTTTTGTAGATACAAGAAGCCACTGTCTTACAAAATAGCTCTTGTCTTTAGTGTTAGGACGTCCGACCAGAAGTTTTGCAAGTTGTTGTGAAATAGTACTTCCCCCTCCTGCATTTTTCTTCCTCAGAATCAGTGTTTTTACAATAACCCGCATCAGTGCCTCAGCATCAATTCCGGAATGTTCAAGATATCGGGCATCTTCCGTTGCAATTAATGCATTGATAAGATGAGGAGAAAGGCTGTCGTATTCTACAGGAGTCCGGTTTTCAATATAGTATTTTCCCAATATTTTGCCATCAGATGAAAATACATTAGAGGCAATACGGCTTCGTGGGTTCTCAAGGTATTCAAAAGAAGGCAAGTCATAGGATAGCATGATGAAAATTCCTGCCACCATTAATATCCCCAGAAAATACAAGCGCCACATCCATTTTATGAAAGCTTTGTATTTCTTTACCCTTTGTTCCTGGGTTTTTACAGGTTTTTGTTCATTTATTTCAGGTGTGGATGATTCTGATGGGTCAATTTCGCTATTATTATCTTGCATAAATATATTATCTGAATTAATAATTGGTATAATTTATATCCGGATATTGAAGACAATAAAGAAGCATTTTTTTGTTTTTATTCCGGGCAAATTTATACAAATACAAAGATAAAAAAAGAATTGGCATCTCTTTCAGGAAGAAATGCCAATTTATCAATCGGTCGAAAAAATTATTTACCGGTAGTTTTTTTCAAAGAATTCTACATACTCAAAGAATTTCTGTGTAGAAAGTGCAAGGTTGTAGTTCTGCTGAGAAATAGCATAGACGTTAAACCCTTGTACTCCTGACAAGAACTCAGGGTTTGAACGAGAGTCTACTACATATTTCATAGCAAGTTCTCCAGTTGTAAAGGCCCTTATTGTCAGACTGGGTGTGCCCCCGTCAACAAGAATAGAAGAAGTACTTAGTCTGTTGGATAAATAGTATTTATTATTAAATGTAGTAACAGGGGCTCTGTACTGATTTATTTTAGTTTTTTTGTTGTCGAAAACAACGAGTACCAGGTGCTTTGTTTTTAAGTTTAGAATATAGGGAGTTTTGTCTCCTTTTTGCATAAACCCATCATTAGCAATATTTTTGTTATTAGCCTTTGCGTTATCACTCAAAATAGCAATCATCGCCTTAGCTTGTTTTTCTTCTTTTGTGTTTGGAAAACTTGTGATAATTACTCTAAGGGCTTTAATGTAATCCTTCTCACCTTTTATGCCGCCCATGCACATTGCTTCGAGTAGTGCAAACCGAGCCTTCATTTCATAGTTTTTTCCAAATTCAGTAGGGACTGCTCTGACTTTATCGAGTGCCATTTGTGACTTTCCACCTTGTATCAGTGCATAGGTGTCATCGTAATATTTGTTTATTGTCTCGTATTTAATTTTCTCAGAATTAGCGAAATCGGGGTCGATAAGCACTTTTGCTATATTCGATTCCGGATATTTTTCAAGAATTTTGTTTTTGTAATAATCCGCTTTTGAGATATTGTTCGCCCCGGAATATATATTGTAGGCCAAAAACATAGCTTCTACAGCATAGGCGTTGTCAGGATAATTTTTCACCAATTTCTCTATAAGTGCAATCGCCTTGTCTTTTCTGCCGAGGTCTTCGTTATAATGCTCGGCTGCTTTAAACATAGCCTCACCCAATTTATCATTCAGTGCTTTTTTGTCCTGATCGGACTTTGGTACTCCTTTTTTCTTGAGGTAGGCATCAATCTCCGCCTGGGTTTTTGGTACTATAGCTGCAATTTCTCCTTCATCGATTTCGCTGTCTTCATCTCCTTTGTCGGATTGCCTCCAATTGTCAACCCAGGATCGGGAACTCCATCTTTTTTCAAATTCTCTTTCCCCTTTTTTCTTTAAAGAAGCATTATAAAGCATGAATTTGGATTTTTGTAATGCAGCATCAGAAATGGTAATTGGACCATTAGGGTTATTCTGACGTCCTCTCCTCGGATTCAGCCCGTCGCTCGTTGGCATTCTCATGGAATTTACTTTGTTTGTTTTTCCATCTTTTGGGCTACCGCCATTATTTTGAACTGATTGTGTAGCAGAAAATGTAGCATCTTGTTCCATCCCCTTTATTGCCCATCTTTCTTGCTCAGATCTTTCCCATGAACCAACAATTCTCATGCTGTCTTTATCATAAACAACAATCATATGAGTAGCTACCCCCTGCAATTTTCGTTTGTAAATATCAGTTTCAACATAGCGTTCATCATCTTTTTTCATTACCATAACAGTACTGTCATAGTAGGCATAAGATGTTACGAAATCATCTTTTTGATAAAATAGCTGCGCCAGCAAAAGGCATCCTTCTGTGCGCTGAGCATTGCTTTTGCTATAGCTAAGCGATTGTTGAAGGGCAAGTATCCCTTCTTCTGTATTACCGGATTGCAGTTTTAATTGTGCAAGAGCAAAATAGATCTGATCCTTGTATTCTTCGTTTTTAGAATCCCTGAGCATCTTTTTAAGGGCAATTTCAGGGTTGATAACCTTTTTGCCCGTTGCAGAGGCTGCATTTTTGACCATATTAAGTCTTGCATTGAACTCCATCTCGTAACTTGGCTTCATTCTCAGTACCTTGTGGAAGTTCTCCATTGCTAACTGACTGTTTTCCTGCATCTGATAGATCTGACCCAAAAGATAGATGTAACGGTTTTTGACAGTTTTGCGTTTAGTGTCTCTTATGGCGTTTTCCAACGGTATTATAGCCTTTTCATACTCCTTTTGCTTTGTCCAGCTATAAGCTATAACTGCCTGTACTTTCGGACGAAGTTTGTAGGGTACCTTCAGGTCGTTTTCAAGCTGCCTCAGATAAAACCCGGCATCGTCATACATGCCCAGTTCAATATAGGTTTTTGCAAGCCACAACATAGCCTGATATCGGACCGGACGATGTTTTATACCATATATCTCAGGTTTCTCTTCCTCTGTTTCTTCCGATGCCGTCTTCTTTTTCTTTTTCTTTTTCTTTCTTCTCTTTTTCTTTCTTCTCTTCTTCTTCTTCTTCTTCTTCTTCTTCTTGGCTTTTAGTTTTGCAAGTTCCTTCGCTACATTTTCAGGATGGTATTTATCTACTATAAATTTAAAAGTGTTAGCACTTCTTTCGTATTCTTTTTTCAGGAACTCTGATTTCCCCATCAAAAAATAACTGTCATCTGTCCAGTTTCCAATATGATGTAATTTGATGTTACGGGCACATTTAGTGATAGCCACATCAAGTTGCTGACTTACAGAACCGGCATCTTCAATTGCAGCGTAAGGAAAAAGATGAAGTGGTTTGTTGTAATTGTCAACATATTGCTTGTTGAGCATATCAAAACTCTCCATAAAAGCCATGTTAGCATTATAATATGCATTATAACGCCCGGTAAGATTGTGATAGGGCTTGGTAACAAGAGTTTGTTTAGCACAACCTACCATCAAAAGGAGGGTCAGAAAAATAGTACTGATGAAATAAATCCGGCTTTTCATTCTAAGGATTGTTTGTCAGGTAAAATAGGGGAGGACTAACTTTGAGAAAAATTTATGATTTCCTTCTTTATCTAAATAAACGAAAAAAAAATCAATTTCAGTTTGTATCCTCCTACAAAAATACGCTCTTTATTTTAATTTTGCTGCTTTGTTGGCATTTTTTAACGAAAGTCTAAGAGTTTAAGTACCAATTACACCTTCATATTTGTTACTTTTGCTTTTTGAGAACTATTTTTATGTTTGATGCCAGGGTTGTTTTATGAAAATTCGCTTTCAGATATAAAAAAATATTTAAAGATAAAATATAGATTGATGTCAAAATGGTTAGATGACAAGCATCGTTTGGTGCTTATAAATGATGAAACATTTCAGGAAGAACGCTCTTTCAGGCTGATCCCTTTTAATGTTTTTGCAATTCTCGGGGGTTCTGTATTTCTGGTAAGTTTAATAACGGTTTTGTTACTTGTTTTTACTCCGCTCGGAAGAATAGTTCCGGAACGTAGCAATCAACACATCAGAACTCAACTCAATAGTATGTTCATTCAAATAGATTCGCTCGAACAATCTGTAATGGCCAGAGACTTATACATAACAAAAGTCAGAAATCTGGTATACGAAAATTTTGAATATGCGGATGATGTTAAAGATCCAACTTCAAAAGAAGGAGGAAAAAATGTTGTTGTCCCCCAAAAATCTGATGAATTAAGAGTGTTGATGGAATCTGTGGATAATGAAGCTGAATTGGGGAATCTGCTGGATAATACCCTGAGTGCCGAAACCAATATTAATGATTTAATTTTTATTCCCCCTATAACCGGAATGGTCTCCGATACTTTTTCCCCTAACAGAGGACACTACGGTACAGACATTGTCGCTCCTAAAGGCAAACACATTAAAGCCACTCAGAAAGGCACTGTTATTGTCGCTACTTTTTCTGTCGAAACGGGGCATATGTTAGCTGTTCAACATAGCAATAATGTCATTTCTGTCTACAAACACAATTCTGTGATTCTTAAGAAAACCGGTGATGTCGTCAGGGCCGGAGAAGGTATTGCAATAATTGGTAATACCGGAGAACTTACCGAAGGACCACATCTGCATTTTGAAATGTGGATAAATGGTCAGCCTGTTAATCCGGAGCGATATATTCAATTCAGAAATTAATGTTCCTTTTTAGTACCGCTTATTTTAATTTTGGATTGTTTGTATGTCTGTCCTTGTCTCTGATGCTACGTTTCTGCATTATTTTTTCCAATGATGCTCCAAGGTCTACTTCTGCCTGATTGGCCAGGCATATCAGTACAAATAATACATCTCCCATTTCTTCTGCAAGATCTGATTTTGCTGTGGCTTCCTGCGTTTTGGATTTGAAGGATTGTTCTCCGTATATCCGGGCCATCAACCTGGCTACCTCCCCTACTTCTTCCATCAGAATCGCAGTGTTTGTGAGTTCGCTGTAATAACGTACTCCAATTGTGTTAATCCATAAATCAACCTTCGCCTGTGCTTCTTGTATTGTCATTAAAATTAGTTTAGACAATCTTTTAAGAAATAATAGTTTTATGTGATGTATTGTGATCTTTCGATACGAAAGGTTTAACAGGTTTGCTTTCAAAACCTGAATTGAACTTTTTATTACCAAACTTGCGGAAATTCAGAATTTGGGTAATAAGAATTGTCAGTAAACCCAATGCAATCGCCCTGTATCGAACTATTGTTCCAACATTTGATACTAATAATCCGACCAATAACAGGTTGCTTAATGTGTAAGCAACAATAAAATGAAGAATTAAATCAGGTCGTTGGTTGGCTTTTTTCTTTAATAAAAATGATAATATTACTAAAAATAGAAAACATAAAATCTCTATACTTGCCAATACCTGAAGGAAATCCTTGCATTCCCACAAAAAAGGCCGAGCGATAACATTGATTGTCGCCACAGGTAGCATTTCCGTTACCCCCCAAAAAGATGGCGCAAAAGCTTTTGCGTCTACTAAGCTTGACGTCCCCTTCTCTGATAAAAAAGCGGCCTGCTTATCTGCTAATACCTCAAAGATATTTGTATTTAGAAAAAAACTGCAGGAAAGTACAACAGTGATCAAAAAACAACTGTAAACAGAAAAGTAGGTTGTATATATTCTCTTGGAATATTTTATTGTGATGAAATAGGAAATTGTAGCAGGTAAAATTAAAATTAAAAGATAATGCCGGCTAAGTCCAATAATCAGTATTGAAACGGCTAGTTTTAACATCCTTTTTGTAGAAGGTTTTTCCCTTAGCTTCAGCAGTGACAGGAAGAAAAGACTCAAGCCATAATATACATATACATCTTTGTGTAAGCCGGATGTCCAAAAAGTCAGAGAGGGAAGAAAGAAACAACATGTCAGCAGAACAGTTTTTGGTAAATTTAAAAGCTGACCGAATAGTTTATAACAGTTAAGACTGCCAAATAACCCTGCTATTGCAATGAAAAAAATATGAAGATTATAATTCCCAAAGGTGAACAAGTGAAGCAGACCATGTAAATGTACAAGTGTATACGAACCCAAATCTTTCCAGAAAATACTTGACTCAGGATAGATAAAAACCTCAGCGCTTGGTAATGTTATTTCCCATCCTAATAAAGAACTTATATAATAATCAGGGTAGGTGAAAAATGTTTTGCCTATTAGGGTGCTTTCATTTAGGAAAAGGATAGTATCTCCTCCATCAAAATAGGAAAGATGAATTAAGCCATATATTATGCCGGATAGTATCTTTGTGCAGAAAACAAAGAAAATAAACTTTCGGCTAAGGCCTTCAACCGCAAAACTGGCAGAGGATTTTATCCACCAGCCTGCCAGCAACATATATATGAGTAGCAAAATGTATATCATCAAGGCATTATAGTCAGAATGTATTATTCAATGGGTTTTGTAATTATGCTACCATATTTTCTTTTCAATGAAAAAATAAAATGTGAAAGTAATAAGTAATTGTTATATTATCAAATAATTATGACTGATATTGTATCCTTATACTTTAACGTTAAAATTGTTAAAAAATTGTGAAATTATTTCTCAGACCATAAGTTTTTGCCTTCAAGCAAAGGGACAAAGCGAAACTTTCCAAATATTTCCTTTCTAAATTCATTTTCACCCGTTTTGGTTATTCGCAACATAGTTTGGGACGCTCTGTCTCCAACGGGTATTACCAATATGCCTCCAATTTTTAGTTGCTCTTTAAGGGCTTCAGGAATTTGATTCGCCCCGGCTGTTACCAATATCTTGTCAAAGGGGGCAAACTCCCCCAATCCCTTATAGCCATCTCTGAAAAAGCTTCTGATGCCCATTAATCCAAGGCTTCTAAACATTGCTTTTGCTTTCTTATATAGTTGCTCATGTCGCTCAATGGTATATAAGCGGGCTCCTAGATAGGAAAGAACTGCCGATTGATATCCCGAACCTGTACCAATTTCCAATACCTTCTCTCGTTTTTTTACTCCAAGTAATTCTGTTTGAAACGCGACAGTGTATGGTTGTGAAATAGTCTGTTTTTCATCAATAGGGAATGCCTTGTCTTCATAGGCATGTTCTTCAAAAGCTATGTCCAGAAAAAAATGCCTTGGGATACTGCGGATTGCTGCTAATATATTAATATCTTTTATCCCTTTATTTTCGACAGTTATTGCCAGCTGTTTCCGCATTCCTTTATGCCTGTTACTGTCTTCCATTTATTTTTTTCGTTTTTGCTCTTGTTAGTATTTAGCTCTAAAGTACAAAATATGAATGTAATAAAACTCTTTAGGGCCAAATGAGTAGAATAGATTGTACTTTTTTGCTAATTTGGCAGAAAATTTATTAAAAGTATACACAATCGCGAAATAAATTAAATTATTATTATGACAGAAATTAAATTTGGAACAGATGGCTGGAGGGCCATTATTGCTAAAGAATACACAGTTGATAATGTAAAAAGAATTGCTACTGCTACTGCTTTGTGGATTAAACAGAATGGAGGAAATAGTATGGTTCTTGGATATGATTGCAGATTTGCAGGGCTGATGTTTGCTCAGACTACGGCTCAGATAATGGGCTTTCATGGTATTAAAACTTATTTTGATAAAAATTTCTCTTCCACTCCTATGGTTTCTCTTGGGGTTGTTAAGCTGAAAGCTAAAATGGGAGTAGTGATTACTGCCAGTCATAACCCGCCTTCCTATAATGGCTATAAATTGAAGTCGGAACTCGGCGGCCCTTCTATTCCAAAAGATATTGATGCTGTTGAAGCGCTTATTCCTGATCATAATATTACGGACGTTTTGCCGTCGATGGAAGAAATGGAAAATAATGGCCTTCTTCATTATATAAACCTCGAAGACCTTTATATGGAGGAAGTGGAAGCTAATTTTGACCTTGACCTGATCAGGAATTCAGGCGTGGTATGTGCCTATGATGCTATGTATGGTGCAGGTCAGAACATCGTCAGAAGGATTCTCCCTTCAGCTGTTCCCCTGCATTGCGATATTAATCCCGGATTTGACGGTCAGGCACCTGAACCTATTCACAAGAACCTTAAAGAATTGTCGGATTTAATTAAAAATAATGACAATATCAGCTGTGGATTGGCCAATGACGGGGACGCCGACAGAATTGGTATGTATGATGAGGATGGTGTCTTTGTCAGTTCTCATCAGATTCTTTTGCTGATTGTTCATTATCTCTTCAAATATAAAGAAATGACCGGAAAAGTAGTTGTTTCATTCTCTGTAACCGATAAATTGAAGAAATTATGTGAACTTTATGGCCTGGATTTTCAGGTCGTCAAAATTGGATTTAAACACATTGCTGAAATTATGATTACTGAAGATGTCCTCGTTGGGGGCGAAGAATCAGGTGGCATTGCTGCTAAAGGGCATATCCCGGAAAGAGATGGTGTTTGGATTGGTTTGGTAATTCTTGAGTTTATGGCTAAAACAGGGAAATCTATCAAGGAACTGATGGAGGATGTTTATGGGCTGGTCGGGCATTTTGCATTCGACAGAGATGATTTGCATATCGCTAATGATAAAAAGTGGAAAATTATTGAGAATTGTAAAAATGGCACTTACAAAAAATTTGGGGACTATACTGTTCAACATGTTGAAACGATCGATGGCTTTAAGTTTTATCTCGCAGACGATAAATGGGTTATGATCAGACCTTCAGGTACTGAACCTGTACTCAGAGTTTATGCTCAGGGACCTTCTGAAGATGAAGTCAGTAATATCCTGTCCTCGACTCATGCTACCCTTGGTTAAAAATTGCCCGGGTTTAAGATATGTATGAAACGCCGGCTGCAAGTGCCGGCGTTTTTTTTTGCTCTTTGATGGCGATGAGGCTTCCTTTTTTGTTTTTATTTTCAATTTCTGATTCAAGACTACTTTTGTTTTTACAGAATATTATTACACTTTTTGAATCTATTTCTACTCATTTTCGTAGTTTTGTTATTTATCGCTTATTTCTAAATAAATATTTTTTTTGATTTTTTATCTGCACTGCCTGTACGCTTTTTTCCTTTGAATTTTTAAAATTACCTGATTATAATGATTCGCAAATTAACAATAAAAAATTATGCAATAATTGAACATCTTGAAATCAATTTCTCTGATAACCTCACTATCATAACAGGCGAAACAGGGGCAGGTAAATCTATTATGATGGGTGGATTAGGTCTTATTATGGGAAAAAGGGCAGATAGTAAAACCTTGTTTAATAAAAATAATAAATGTGTTATTGAGGGGGTCTTTGATGTTTCTATGTATCGGTTGAAGGAGTTCTTTGATGTGAATGACCTCGATTATGAAGAGGAGACCTTTTTGAGGAGAGAAATTACTCCCAATGGAAAATCAAGGGCCTTTGTAAATGATACGCCCGTTCTACTCAGTACGCTCAAAGAACTCTCAGATAAACTTATCGACCTGCACCAACAGTTTGATACGCTCGATATTCATGATGCCCTCTATCAGATTAAAGTTATTGACTCTATTGCGAATAATAAAGCGCTTTTGGATGAGTATCAATCTGCCTACAAAAAACACTTGATTTCTAAAAAAGAATTGAATGCATTGTTCCGCAAAAGAATTGATGCAAAAAAAGAATCCGATTTCCTCTTGTATCAATTTAATGAATTATCTGATGCTCACATTTCTGAGGGGGAAGTTGAAAGACTGGAATCTGAACAGAAATGCCTTGTTAATGCGGAAGATATTCAACGTGTACTGGGGGCCGCGGCTTTGCAAATCGTTGAAAATGATTCCGGAATCTGTAATCAAATGTCGGAAGTCTCAAATGCAGTTTCGAAACTTATAGATTTTTATCCGAACCTTAAGCAGCTATTAGGTCACTTTGACTCTATGTTGCTGGAGTTGCAGGAAATCGGTAATGAATTTCTGAGAATTACCGAATCTACCGAACATAACCCTGACAGGTTAACCGAAATAAATGATCGGCTCTCGGTTCTCTATACTCTCCTCTCAAAGTATCACGTTCGATCAGATGCTGAACTTATTGATATTAAAAATAAACTCCAACAGAGTATTGGGAATAATGAAGACCTCGATTCCAAAATTGAATCTTTGGAGGTTTTAGTCCTGAAACAAGAAAAGAAACTCCGTAAACTTGCACTGAAGCTCTCTGCTAATCGCAAAAAGGTAGTTGGAAAATTTCAAAAATCTGTACACGGTCTATTAGCGCAATTGTCTATGGAACATGCACAGCTTTTCGTTGAAATTACTCCTGCTTCTGAGTTTATGCCAACGGGTATTGATGATCTGAAGTTTTTGTTTGCAGCCAATAAAGGCAGCAGGCCCGAAGAAATTAAAGGGATTGCTTCAGGAGGTGAATTGTCAAGACTTGCTTTGTGTATCAAATCTTTGGTGGCTAGTGCTATTCCTTTGCCCTCTCTTGTCTTTGATGAAATAGATACAGGGGTCTCAGGAGTGGTAGCTTTGCAGATGGGAGGTATCCTGCAACAACTTTCAAGGTCTCATCAGGTCATCACTATAACACATTCTCCTCAGATTGCTGCTAAAGCTAATAAACATTATTTTGTAAGAAAAAAAGTTGAAGGAAATAAAACAAGTACTTTTGTCTCTCAATTGAATGCAGAAGAACGCATTCTCGAAATTGCCAAAATGCTGAGTGGTAATCCGCCCTCAGAAGTTGCTAAGGAAAATGCCAGGGAATTGCTCGGCAGTTCCTGATTTTTACCCCCGCCAAATTCTATAATTTATGAACTGGTTTAATAAAAAGTCGAAAAAAAATGCTAACCCTAATGAATATGCCGGCTTTTTGTTTGACGAAAAGGGAACTCAGATAAACTCAGATGATATTATTATTTTCCCGGACAGAGATAAAGTTTTTGTCTCGGTCTCAGAACAGGTAGACAAGGTGTTCTTCCCCCTGTGCTCTGTAAATATGAATCTTATTAATCCTGATTGGCATTTTTGGGGACATTTTGTCTATGTTTTCAGAGAACAGGAAGAAAATATATTTTTATCGAAATATTATACAGAATATTGTGGCGATTACTCCCTGGGCTTTGATTTTGTAGAGGGTAAATATGACCTGCAGGCAAAGGAAAATATGTTGACTGTTTCTGACAGGTATATAAAGTACCTTGATAAAGCAAAGGAGAAATATCTCAGGTTTTTAAGGGATTATCTTGAAAAGGGTCCGGACAGCCTGATTCCACCAAATAAGGATTTTAATTTCCTTGTAAAGAGATTCGCCGGGGAACCTATGTGGATTCAAAAGGAGGAGACTCCAAAAGATTTCAAAGGAAAGGATCTGTTCTTTGTTGGTCAGCTAAGGGTGCTCGATTTTATTGCGGAAGGACAATATTTATACTTGTTTTTCTGCCCTGAAAACAAATACTTTGTTCAAGTTGAACAATATCGATAAGTTTTTTTTGAACAAGAGTGTGGGCTATTGTTTATTCACATTGCATTGTGCAATTCTTCGTTGTAATTCACTTCCTTTACTTCTGTGTTTTTTAACAAATCTTCAGCAGATATAGATTCTGCTCCAAAATCATGTTTGTTTGAATAACTACCAATCTTAATGTCTTCTGTCCAGTCTACATCAGGAACCAAATCTTCTAATATATGAGGGGAACCATCATACATTAATCGTTTTCCAGGATATATATTTGCTCTCCATAAATACAATGGCATATTGTCCAGGCTAAGATTGGGATGAATATAGGGTTCTATATATTTATCATGATGTTCAGGCAAAAGACTCCAGTGTAAGCTTGGTCTGTTATGATGTGCACCATGGTATCCATTGTTGAAACAAAGGAAATTCATAAGCTTGCCGGTAAATGTACGCGAATGATTGTATTTGTGCTTGGGGTCACATCCATCATGCTGCCAGATATTGCAGCCGAATAATCCCCATATTGCATAAAATTGTGGAAACCAAATGAACATCAGGCCAGCAGGAAGGTTTATAAATAAAACACCAATCCTTAAAATGTTTACAACTATTGTTTCACTTAACCATTGGTAATACCAACTTGGTTTTTCCTTGCGCATCTTTGTAGCCCATTTAAGCTCATATTTTAGCATGGAACTTGAAACAAGAAAGAAAAATAAAAACTGATTAAGAAAATTCCATCTGAACCTTGCTTTGGATGTACGAATTGCATCTTTAGGGTTTTGAACCTCTTTATGATGACTGAAGTTATGGCCGGGCACAAATGCACTGACTGAATATCCATGCGCAAGGCTCAGGATATATTGCATGATTTTATTGTGTGTCTTATTGTAGAACATGGGGGCATGTACAGTGTTGTGTACTATTACTGCAACAGAAAAACTGATTATTGATGTTGCAACACATAGTGGGACAAGGACAGTCCAGAATGAAGTTTCATAAAAGCTATCAAAGAAGAAAAACCCGCCGTATGTTAATATGAAATATATTAATATAAAAGCAAGGGTCATGTAATCAGCCTTAAATCGTATAATAGATGTACTCATAATTTATCTGAATAAATCAATGGAATTTTTTTCTCATCTTATATTTTTAATATGTCGTTTGTAGTTTTGGACACATCAGTAGTTTGTAAAATATCATCAACAGAACCTTCTTCCGCTCCAAAATCGTACTTATGTGCTTTGTCTGTGACAGATAAAGCAGCCACCCAATCTTCATCGGGTACCCAATCTTCTAGTACATAGGGGCTTCCGTCATAATTTATCCTTTTTCCGGGGTAAATATAGGCTTTTACCAAATAGGTAAACATGTTTCTCTGATTCAGGTTCGGGTGTATATAAGGTGCTATGTTCTTTTCGTGAAATTCAGGTAAAAGGCTCCAATGAAGGCTCGGACGATCATGATGCGCACCATGATAACCATTATTAAATAGAAAATAATTTAGCAAAGGCCCGGTAAAAGTACGGGAATGATTATATTTATCTTGTACATCACAACCATCATGTTGCCATACATTTGTACTTACAACACCCCATGCAGCATATAAATGAGGTCCCCAAATAAATATTACTGCAGCAGGAAAAGAAATGAAAAGTGCAGAAATACGTACTGTATGTACAAGTATCATTTCGGCTTTCCATTGATTGTACCAATCTTTTTTATCATTTTTCATCTTGGCCACAAAATTCTTTTCGGCTTTGAGTAAGGCAGGTGTTACAATAAAGAAAAATAATAATTGATTAAGCAAATGCCATTTGAACCTCACTTTTGATGTCCGCATGTTGTCTTTTGCAGTCTGAACTTCTTTGTGATGACTGAAATTATGTCCGGGTACATAGGCGCTAACTGAATATCCATAAGCAAGACTCAACACAAACTGAAAGTATTTATTGTGTTTCTTTTTATAGAATATAGGTGAATGTATTGTATTATGTACAATTATGGCACAAGCAAAGGAGGACAGGCAGGTTACTATGAACCATAATGTCCATACAGGCCAGGTAAATAACTCAGGATAAACTATGTAGGTGGTAAATCCACCATATGCTATTACAAAATAAACGAATACAAAAACAAAGGTTCTGTAGTCAGCTTTGTAACGAAGAATTGAAGAATCCATATTACTTATTGAAATTTGATAATACACCATATTCATTATCTGAATATGGAAATAATCACAAAAATAAAATTAATTCACTAAAGTAGTTACTTTTTTAGAAACAAAAGCTAATATTCCTTACTATTGTTACCGATTTAACAAAAATAAAATTACTATTATGTTTAATTTTTTGATTTAATAATTTTTTTATGAAAAGATTAAATCTGATATCTAGCCCCAGGAATCTCTCCACTGCCCTGATGTACTCTTTTGCACAGAGGGAGGATACTAAGGTAATTGACGAACCTTTCTATGCGCATTATCTTTCCTGTACTGATATAAATCATCCCGGAAAAAAGGAAGTATTGCAAAGTCTGAGCCAAAATGCAGATGAAATAATCAAGGAGGTAATTTTTGCTGAGTATGCCTCCGATGTTTTGTTTGTAAAAAATATGACTTCTCATATTATTGAAATGGATGAACGTTTTTTAAACAGGCTTACAAATATTTTTTATATAAGAAACCCCAGTCAGATAATTGCTTCTTATGCTAAAGTTGTTAATATGCCTTCAGCTTCTGAAATTGGTACTGTCCGTCAATGTGAATTGTTTATGAAATTGAAAAAGGCCGGAAATAATCCTGTCGTTTTCGACTCAGGTGAATTATTGAAAAACCCGGAAAAGGCTATCAAAAAACTCTGTGCGGCTTGTGATATTCCCTTCAACAACAAAATGATGTCCTGGTCAACAGGGGGGATTCCGGAAGATGGAGTATGGGCAAAATATTGGTATGAAAATGTACATTTGTCCACTGGTTTTAAAAAACAAAAAACTAGTTTACGTGTTTTGCCTCAAAAATTAGTGCCCTTATACGAATACCTTAATCCTTTTTACCAAAAAATGTACTCATTCAGCATTAAAGTGTAATGCTGCAGGAGTTTTTTAATGATCTTATTGCTAAAGTAAAATATAATAAAATGCTGCAACAATTCAATCCGAAAAATAAAGATATTCAGGTATTTGTGAAGGAGGGTCTCTGCCACCGAAAGGATGCTAAAGTGTCAGTTTTTGATAGTTCTGTCCAGGGAGGCGATGCTGTTTGGGAGGGATTAAGGGTCTATAAAGGAGGAATATTTTGTCTGGATAAACACCTTGAAAGATTATATGCTTCTGCAAAATCGCTGGCCTTTACCGATATTCCTGATTTGTCTTTTATCAAAAATGCAGTCTTCGATACCTTGAAGGCCAACGCTATGAAAGATGACGTTCATATCAGATTGACCCTGACCAGAGGTGAAAAAATTACCTCAGGAATGGATCCCAGACTGAATCAAAATGGTTCCTGCCTTATTGTGCTCGCCGAATGGAAACCCCTTGTTTATGACAATGATAATGGGATTAAGGTAATTACCGCCCATATTCAACGCAATACCCCTAAGCATCTTGATTCCAAAATTCATCACGCTAACTTATTGAATAATATCCTTGCAAAAATCCAGGCAAATGTCGCAGGGAAAGATGCTGCATTAATGCTTGATGCCTATGGCTTTGTAGCTGAACTGAATGGTACTAATTTGTTTATGGTGAAAAATAATATCCTTTATACTCCCCACGCAGATGCTTGCCTGCACGGAATCACAAGAGGTCTTATTATTCAAATAGCCAAAGATAATGGTATTGAACTTGTTGAAAAAAATCTGTCCCTGACTGAATTTTATACTGCAGATGAAGTATTTTGTACCGGGACTATGGGCGAATTAACTCCTGTAATTGAAATTGATGGAAGAATAATCGAAAACCGTAACAAAAGCGAACTGTTGCCTTTTTTGCAAGAATTGTTTACAGCGGTGATTCCTGAATACAGCGAACCTTTGCCCTTCTAAATATTTTCCCGGAGGTTGTTTGCCGCTTCCATAAATCTTGCTGTTCTTTCATAATCAAGTTCGTTGGCCCAGTGACCACCCTTTTTGAAATGTGATCCTACTATTAGCGCATCACTTATTGGCAAATACCTGCCTATATTATCAATTGTAATTCCTGAACCAACCATAACTGGGATTTTACAGGCGTAACGTACAGCTTCAATCTCTTCCGCTTTACTTTCCCTGCCGGTTCCCGACCCTGTTATGATCACACCATCACTAAGAAAATACTCTGCGGCAATGGCTGTTTCTATAATGTCCACATCTGATGTGACTGCATGTGAACTGTGTTTCTTTTTAATATCTGTAAAAATTGCTATATCTTCTGCGCTTATCATTTTTCGGTACCGAAGCAGGCCGGCAGCATCGGAATCAATAAAACCCTCGTCCGCTAAATGTCCGAATACGAAACCCTCTGCACGAATAAAATCAAGACCGGCTGCCTTTGCAACTGCCACAGAGGCTTTGTTTGCCGCCGCAAGGATCTGTATCCCGCAAGGCAGACCGCTCATTTTTTTAACCTCATGACCGACAATTGTCATTACGGATGAAATCTCATGCCCTACTTTTTTCTTGGTGTAGGGTATGTCATGCATGTTTTCTATAGCGATGGCATCAATACCTGCTTTCAGGTATATCTGAACCTCCTTCAGTGCAGTATCGATTATATGATTAACATCATGGTTATATTTGGGTGTACCGGGCAGTGCCTTGAGATGTATCATCCCTATCACTGATTTTTCTTTCTTAAAAATAGAATTAAAAACTTTCATGATTTTTTATCTTTCCTGAGTCAATTTCAAATACAATCATCAAATTAATATAATAATAGATATACTTGAACTATTTTACGTCAAATAACTAATATTATTTAGTAATACTATCCAATATATTATGCATAAATATTTAGATATACTCCCGGAAGTGAAAGAGGCAATAAAAAACAATAAACCGGTTGTGGCACTCGAATCTACCATTATTTCACATGGTATGCCCTTTCCTCAAAACATGGAAACTGCTCTGGAAGTTGAGAATATAGTGCGTTCCAAAGGCGCTGTCCCTGCTTCTATAGCTATTTTGAATGGTAAATTCAAAGTCGGGCTCACCAAAAATGAAATTGAATATCTTGGCAAATCCGGAAAGAAAATCGTTAAAGCAAGCAGAAGAGATGTTCCCTATCTGATTACTCAAAAGATAGATGGCGCTACTACTGTTGCATCTACTATGATTGCTGCTGATATGGCAGGAATTAAAATATTTGCTACCGGTGGTATCGGAGGTGTTCACCGTGAGGCCCAATCTACCTTTGATGTTTCGGCAGACCTTCAGGAATTGGCTAATACTAATGTCGCGGTTGTCTGTGCAGGTATCAAAGCAATTCTTGATCTACCTTTAACCTTAGAGTATCTTGAAACACATGGTGTGCCTGTATTGGGTTATAAAACTAAGGAACTCCCTGCTTTTTATTCACGAAAAAGTGGTTTTGAGGTCGACTATCAATTAAATAGCTCTCAGGAAATTGCGGATTTTATGAAAACTAAATGGGAAATGAACCTTAAAGGTGGTATTGTTGTAGCGAATCCTGTACCTGCTGATAGTCAATTGGATTACGACTATATGATGCAACTTATTGATGAAGCCGTTTCTGAAAGTAAAAGGTTGGGAATTAAAGGTAAGGAATGTACGCCTTTCCTCCTGGAAAAAATAAAAAATCTTTCCGCAGGAGGGAGTTTAGTCTCAAATGTAGAACTTGTCTATAACAATGCAGCACTTGCTTCAGAGATTTCTTTGTGTTTGTTTTAATTTATATTCTGTTTTTTTTTGTTGTGTATTTGACTGTAAGTAAGGTTTTTCTGATTGTTTAGATTGCATTGTTTAAAGGCGCTTGTTTTTTTTGTAAGTCTCTTGGTAAAGTAATTGAATGTTAATCCATACAAACTTTTTTAACCTTTAAGACCTATTCTATGAAACTTGCAATTTTTACTTCTCTTATTTTATTCTATTCGTATGGTGTTTTTGCTCAATGTCCGGCATCTATTGCTTCCTTAGGCCAGGGAAATGGTATGCAGGTTTGCTGGTTGTCAGGTGAAGCTCCTCTTGTTCTTGATACGATTACTTATGATAATGTTAAATATTTCGGAAGGTTCGTTAACGGAGGCTCAGGTGACTGCTGGAGAACGTCAGAAGCGGCTACTTTCGGTGTTAACGGAAATCATCAAATTGAATTCAGACAGTTTGGGACTAATATTGTTTGTAATGTTAAAGATGGTGTTGTAGACCCTAATCCTGTTAGTCTTAGTGTAAAGTTTGAATATTTCAGACTTCAGAAACTTAATGGGACTGTCTCTGTATTGTGGAAAACCTCAGAAGAGGAGAATAATGACTTTTTTATTGTTGAAAGAAGCAGGGATGGTATCGCTTTCGAACAGATAGCGCTTGTGCCTGGTAAAGGCTTCGGTACAACGTATTCTTTTTCTGACCCGGAAGTTGCTAATTTTTCCGGTATTTATTATTACAGATTAAGACAGGTGGATTTTGATGGTACCGAATTTATTACTTCAATACAAGCAATTGAAATAAAATCATCCACAAATTCAGCCTTTTCAGTTTATCCTAATCCGGTAAATGATAATTTATTTCTAAAGTTAGATTACTCCGGGTCTTCTGAAATACAAATTGTTGTTAATAATGTATGGGGACAGACAGTTATCGAAAAAAAATTCTACTCTGATCAGAGTAATAATCTAATAACGTTAAGTGTTGAACATCTCTCAGGAGGATATTATTTTATTAATCTCAATGCTTCTGGTTTTTTTAAGAATCAAAAATTTCTGAAAGAATGATTTAGTTATCTTAAATTCAAATAAAGTGTATTGGCAGGAAATTTATTTCCTGCTTTTTTTATGCCCTTTTTTGAACTATTGTAATAAGTAGGTTCGGTTTGTACTTAATTCTCCCCTGTGTGTGGTTTGGTACTGTTGTTTTTATCTCTGTTATAAAAATGAAAACTTAAAGTGTTACCGCTGAAGTGTTAAAAAATAAAGAAAATTTATTTGTGGTAACATTATTGGTTTTGACAACATCAATCAAGACAAAACCAAACACAAACTACTTATACAAAAGATATTATAATCCATTCTTGTCATGAAACATATATTATTTATATTTTATTTTATATTTCTTTCTTTTCATTCTTTCTCTCAATGTCCTTCATCTATTTCTTCTTTGGGAGTAGGCAATGGTCTTCAGGTTTGTTGGAATTCTGGCGAAGCACCTGCTGTAATGGATTCTATAACCTATGATGATATTACCTATGCAGGAGAATTTGTGAATGCTGGTGCGGGTGACTGCTGGAGAACCACTGATGCTGCTACTTTAGGAGTAAATGGCAATCATGAAATTGAATTTGAAATGAATGGAGTTCATTTTGTTTGTCAGATTGTTGATGGAACGGTTGACCCTGTTCCTCAGATATTAAGTGTGGAGTATGTTTATTTTGAAATTGAAAAGGTCAATAATAATGTTTCACTTATCTGGGAAACTGCCGAGGAGGAAAATAATGACTTCTTTGTAGTTGAAAGAAGTGTTGATGGCATTACTTTTAATGATATAGCTACTGTTCCTGGAAATGGTTACGCTTCCGGTTACAGATACGAAGATTTGGATGCCTCCTTTTATTCCGGTACTTATTATTATAGATTAAAACAGGTTGATTTTGATGGGGTTTTTGAATACTCAGCACTAAAAGTGGTTTCTCTGGATTTTGAAAAAACTGCTGAACTTCAGGTCTTTCCCAATCCAGCGGATAATGAAATATTTATTAAATTTGATAGAAATAATGAAAGCGAACTGAGTATTGTGGTCTATAACCTCTCAGGACAATCTGTAATTCAGGTTCAGAATGTTGATTCCGGTGACGCACAGGTCTCTAAATTAAATTTGGAAATTCTTGATCCCGGGTTCTATATTGTAGAATTATCAAATGATGAATATACTCAAAGACAGCAATTTGTTAAACGCTGAAACTTTAAAAAAAGCTGAATTTTTCCTGGTTTTTTATATTCTTTAAAAATTGTTTTTATAAAGGAATAAGGAAAATAAAAAATACTGATTTTCTGATTATTTCATAAAGCTTCAAAGGGTCAAATGGTTTTAGCAAATAATCATCAACACCTGCACCCTTTGCTTTAGAAATGTCAAGGGAAGTAGCTGAAGCAGATAAAGCAATTATAGGGATTTTACATCCTTCTTCTCTTAGCTTTTTTGTGGTGTCAAAACCATTCATCACAGGCATTTGCATATCCATAAGTATTGCATCGAATTTATTTGGTTTGTACCTCTCCAGGGCTTCAATGCCATTATAAGCTACTTCAAAGTTAATATGCCACTTTTTTAAAAACCTCGAAAGAACTAATATATTTACTTTGTTGTCTTCCACTACCAGTAAATGAGAAGTTTTTTTAAAAGGAACTGTTTCAACAACTCCTGATTTTTCCTGTACTTCCTTGTTTTTAATGACCACAGGACAGTTTAGAACGAAACTGAAAACGGAACCTTCTCCTTCTGTACTTTGTACCTGAATGTCTGAGTTCATTAACAAAAGAAGTTGTTTACAGATCGAAAGCCCGAGCCCGGTTCCAATTTCCTTTTTTTGGTTTATTGAATCAATTTGTGTGAATTTATCAAAAACTGATTTGATCTTGTTTTCAGGAATGCCAACCCCGGTGTCAGTTACCCTAAATAACAGAGTTGTTTGATTGTTTTTTATTAATTCTTGTTCAACAATGACTTTGATGTTGCCACAGGAAGTGAACTTAATAGCATTTGAAATCAGATTGCCTAATATTTGCCTTAGCATACCATCATCTGTCAGTATGTTTTCAGGAACATTTTCATTTATGTCAATAATAAGAAGATTCTTTTTTTCTTTTGACTTTTCAAGATAAGACCCTTGTATATTTGAAATCAATTCCCTTATATTGGTTTCTGTCAAATTTATTTTTTTATTTCCGGATTCTATTTTACTGAAATCAAGTATGTCGTTCAGCAAACTAAGCAAATGTTCGCTCGAAGAATTCAGGGCATTGACAAGTTCTACGTCCTCGGAATTATCAAATTTATGATCTTTAAGTATGTTTGATACACTTATGATAGCATTTAGTGGTGTTCTGATTTCATGGCTCATGACAGATAAAAAATTGGATTTAACCTGACTTGATTGTTCTGCCTTTTCTTTTTCTGTTTTAAGGTCTTCCTGTGTCTCAAGTAGTCGCTCATTTTTGCTCTCTACCAATTTTTGGTTTGTCTGATAAGCCATTTTAAAATAATATATGGGCAATGAGGTAAGCAATAGAGTACAATAAAGAGAAATGGAAATATCAAATACTTTTTGTTCCTTGTCTGAATATTCTGTTACCCATTCAGGGAAGCTATACTGAAGATATATTAGTATGGTTATATTGATAAGTACTACAAAAATAAAATAGGAGTAATGTCTGTAGTTTATAAGGCTTGTCAGGACAACTATTACTATTATAAAATTAAAGGCTGCAGGCCCGGTAATACCATTGATTAAAAACCAGGAGGAACTAATCCCCGAAAGAGATAGTATTATTAACAGTACAACAGCTATATTAAATGTGGTTTTGTTTTTTGCAGATAAGTAAAGAAAATAAAGCAGGAAAGCACAGATCAGGTTTAAAACAACCATCATCATATTTCCGGAAACAAACAAATTAACGGAAAGTCCAACTATACTGAGAACTATACCCAAAAGGCAGGCCTTTAAAAAAAGCTTTTGTTCAAGGGTTAATTCACTTCCTGTCTTGTTGTCGGAAAGATTCATTTCAGCATATTACTTATTGGTTAAAAAGGATTTCAGAACTAATTTGTTGTTCTTCGCCAGGGGATATATGTATCAATACGGGAATGAAAAATAGAGTGTTGTAACCTGAGATAAATAAATTATTGGGGATCTAATTCTAATTTAATCCTTTAATGTAATTAAAATTGAAAGAAAATCTTTGTTTTTTTACCTTATTTATTTAAAGTCTTATTTTAATGTTCTTACTTCTTTGTTTTAACTAAAAATGCCTCCCGGAATGAGAGGCATTTATTTATTAAATTTTATTTATACATTATTTAATCATCATTCTCCGTGCCAATGTATTTACTAATCATCTGTTCCGTTTTTGCATTTTCAAACTTTTTCAGGTAATCCTGTGTTTCTTGTTTGTCACGTACGACCTTTGCCAATACGAAAGCGGACGATATACTGAATAAAAAAGTCATCCCGAAAAATGCTTTCTGATAAATATCCATCGGAAGATAAATAAGACCTACTACCATTCCAATAAATGAAACTCCAAATGAAATCCAGGACAAGGTTGAAAAGGCCTGTGTATTCATTGTTTGATATTTGCTAGACATAATTTCTGATTTTAAGGAAGATTATATGTCAGTTGTTCTAACACTAATCTTCTCGTTGAAAAAAATGTTTATTCATAATCTGTCAAAGAACTCAGGTGTTGTTCTCCTGAGTTAACTATGCCTAATTACAGTAAATATTCAACGAAAGTTCCATTGCATTAAAACATTAAGAGAGCTTAACAAACAGGTAGACTTTCCTTAACAATTGTATTTTTTAATCAAACATTATTATCCTTGATCAATATAATTTGTTGATTTTCAGTCCTTTTTTGATAGTCTTCCTTTCTTGATTATTAATGTATAATTTGTTTTCAATCAGTTTTCTATCTTTTTTTTAGTTTTTTTTGCATCATGACGTAAGCCATCACAATTACCACAAAAATAGCTGTTGTGATAGCCCCGATTTTTATATAATTCAAAAATCGGATCCATTCCGCTTGTTTTTGAATTTTCACATAATCAGGATTGATAGATGCAGGGCTCCCTGAACGTTGTTCTTTTCTCCAGTTTTCTATACTGCTATTCTCCAGATTGAAATCCCGCAGTACGATTGTATGGACATTCTTGACAGAATCCAGAGAAAAATCATAGCCAATACTGTCAACAGGGTTCTCTTCTTTATCAAATAGCATAACCACTTCTTTTTTACTGCCAATCCCAAAGGTCATTCCATCAATATAATTATTGCAGGTTGGGAATTTTTTCGCAAATTGCTTTTTGTTATTTGAAATAACTAGATAATCTTTGGCTTTGATTGATATATCCGGAAAAATAAATTCTTTACCATTGGACGCTATTATTTTCCAACCTTCAACATTCAGGTCTTCAGAAGAATCGTTGAAAAACTCGATCCAGTCCCCCGAAAGGGTATCTCCAAAACTTACTTCATTTATTATTATCTGCCTTGCAGAAGGGTGTTCTCCCTTTATAAATATAGCCTTTAGCTGATGTGCACTTTCCGAAAAACGAATGGATAATTCTTTGCCTTCTATCCGTTCTCCATCAAGTTCCCAATGGGAAAATAAACAACCAAAATAGGGCTTTGCTTTAACATTGGCGGGGATTTTACGGAAATATATCCCCCTGAATTGACTGATTACCTGTATAACATCATTCAAAATTACAGTGCCATTACTGTCGGCATGAATAGTTAATTCTACGTCTTCACCGAATTTAGGGAACATTTCATGTAGAAAATCACGCATAAATGCCGGCCTTTTCCTGGAAAACTCTTTCATTCGGGCTACCTCTGTATTCCATCGACGCGGTCCAAGGTCCCAACGGTCCCAATGCCTCGGTAGCTCAGGTAGTATTACTGATGCCATCTTATCTATACGGGGGATAATATTTGATGAATCCAGTGTAGAATTTATACGGTCCAGAAACCGGGAAACAAAATTTAATTGAAAATCCTTGTTTTGAAGTAAAGCCCTCAGGTTAAGTGTACTCCAGGGAGGGTTCGGCCAGGCAGGTCCATCTATTCGTGTATGAAAGGCCAGGCTGTTGTTCTTATATCCATACCTGCCGTAATGCCCAAGGCCAAAATCTGTGTCAAATAATATCCAACGCCACTTTCCTCCTTCCTTCATGGGCCGCCAGAATTTAATGTTGCCACCGGCATCCTGATTGTCGATGTAAATTTGCATGATTTCATATTCCATGAAATTCTCAACATCCATCTGTGTTGCTATATAATCAAAGTTTTCCTGTACTCTAAGGCTGTTGTCTATCATGAAGTTACGCATTGCGTCATAGGTTCTTCGACTGCCCGCCTGTATACTTTTTCGGTGTTCTATAAGATTTAAACTGTCTTTGTGATAGCCGAAATTTTCTGCTATGTAATGTCTTGTAAGTTTTTCTCTGAAGTTGTAGATTCCCCAATATTCCCCGTTAATAAAGACTACTGCAGGGCGATAAGCCTGTACTTCAAGACCCATTTCTTTTCCCAGGCTTGTTATTAATCCATCCCTGAAATGTGTTTCACCGAAATCACTCCCTGAATTGCGCAAGACAAGCCTTTTATATTTCTTCTGGTTTTTTTCAGGGAATATGCGATGGCGTATGTATTTGTTGCCATATCTGCTTTTACTCGCGTATAAGGAAAATGATTTTTGTGGAAAAATTCGACTCATTCCTCCGAATATCTTAAACCCGATATCACTGCTGTAAACGGGTTGTTTGTCGGCTTCAAATATTTCTACATGACAGGGGAATTCTTTACGGGAATAAAAATTTGCGCCATTGTGAGGGAATTTATGAGAGGCATTAGGCCCTCTGAGAAAGACTCCCTTTACAGGGTCGAACAAAGCCGGTGGTTCAATTGCTACTGAAAGTACTGGAAGGGTGATCGAATCATCATTAATGAAGTAGGTGCCCGTATATATTTTACTTCTTTCTCCATTTGAATAAGCTACAGCCCGCAAGACATTGGTAGAATCTATTGAAATAAAATTCCTGTAACGTCTTGAATACTTCGATGGCCTTGATCCATCTGTTGTGTAGTATATACTTGCTGAAGCTTTGTTTGACTCTAGTTTTACTGAAGTGGCCGTTTTGTAAAAACCGGATTCAGGGGTGGCTTTTAATATAATTGTATCCTGTGCAATCAGGATTTGCAAGCCGAATTGGAATAATAGTAGAAAAAAAAATGATTTCATTGTCCCTCTGTCTGTTCGTGACCGATAGTTAGTATATGATAAATAAATATGTAACTTTTTGACTTAATCGCATTTTATTAGCTCTTTTTTTGAAGGCTGAATAAAAAAAACATTGCATTTGTTTGTTGGCAGTCAGTTCTTTATGTTTGTCAATCTTGGTCGGATATTAAGATCCTCAAATGTTGCTTCGGATGCTTAATGTAGTTGCTTTCATTTGTTTTTATGATTTTTAATAAAACATTTTTTTAGCAGTTACCGTAAACCTTCCCTGACTATCCTGATAATTGTAAAAGTACTAAGTTTAATCTAAACTGCGAAAAACTGGAAAGGTATTATCACTTTTTTAATTCCTCCGGATTATCAGATTCTATATATTATTTATATTCCTAAAATAAAAATTACTGTTATAAAACAATGAATTACACAGAAGAAAACAAATTAAAATCTATTAAATTGTGGGCAGTGGAAGACCGGCCAAGAGAAAAAATGGAACAAAGAGGCAGAAAACATCTTTCTAATGCTGAATTACTTGGAATCGTTCTGGGGTCCGGATCTTCCGATGAGTCTGCAGTAGCACTTGCAAGAAGGGTTCTTAATGATAATGATAATAATTTGAACCAACTCGCGAAAATGAGCCTTGAAGAACTTCAGAAATTTAAAGGAATAGGCCCTGCAAAAGCAATCAGTATTGCTGCTGCCCTGGAACTGAGCCTCAGAAGAATGTGCACCCCAATAAGTAGTAAACCGCAGATTACTCAAAGTTCTGATGCCTATGATGTCCTTAAAGCAGATCTTATGGACCTGCCGCACGAAGAATTTATTGTTTTGTTACTCAATCAGGCAAATAGGGTGATCGACCGTAAGTATATTAGTGTCGGAGGGGTTGCAGGTACTGTTGTTGATGTAAAAAAAATATTTCGGTCTGTCGTAAGCAATTCCCTGGTGGCTGCTATTATTTTAGGACATAACCACCCTTCTGATAATCCGAGACCCTCTAAAGCAGATATTGAAATCACTAAAAAAATAAAATCTGCGGGTAAAAATCTGGATATTGCGGTGCTCGATCATATTATTGTTACTTCCATGTCTTTTACGAGCCTTGCCGATGAAGGCCTGATGTGATTTTGTATTATCATCTGGTATTTTATCTTTTTTGTTCTGCAAAAAAAATAAAAATATTTTTAATGTCTTGATTTACAAATCTACACGAAGTTATACAGTTTTTTGATTCTTTTTTATTGTAACAAATTTTAATGTTAACCGTTAAATTCTTTATCAAAGATGCCCTACTATGATTTTCATTGATGGTGTCAATTTTACGAGCTACCCCCGAAAACTCTAAAAATATATGGAAGTTACATCCACTTTTTCCCTCGTTGAAGGCCTTGAAATAACCGGAGAATATCATGACGGTTTTGAAAAGATATTAACTAAAGATGCTCAGGCTTTTATTATTAAACTGCATCAGCTTTTTAATGATAAAAGAAAAAAATTACTTGATGACAGACAAGTAATTCAGAAAAGATTGGACGAGGGGCATTTGCCTGATTTTTATGATGAAACCCAATCGGTCAGAAATTCTGATTGGCAGGTTGCCTCTCTACCGCCTGATTTGTTAGACCGTAGAGTTGAAATCACAGGACCTGTGAACCGAAAAATGGTTATCAATGCCCTGAATTCAGGCGCTAAGGTCTTTATGGCTGATTTTGAAGATTCCAATTCCCCTTCATGGTTCAATAATATCGATGGGCAGATTAACCTCAGGGATGCTGTGGACAAAACTATTACCTTCGTTAATCCTAAAAATGGTAAAAACTATCAATTGAATGATAGTGTCGCTACTCTCATGGTCAGACCAAGAGGCTGGCACCTGGAAGAAAAAAATATTACCTTTAAAGGGGAAAAAATGAGTGGAAGTTTAATCGATTTTGGGTTGTTCTTCTTCCATAATGCCCATAATTTAGTGGCAAGAGGTTCGGGCCCCTATTTTTATCTCCCCAAACTGGAACATTATCTGGAAGCAAGGCTTTGGAATGAAGTATTTGTCTTTTCTCAATATTTTCTCGGAATTCCTCAACAAACTATTAAGGCTACTGTTTTGTTGGAAACTATTCTCGCCTCTTTTCAACTCAACGAAATACTTTATGAATTGAAAGATCATTCCGCCGGACTCAATTGTGGTCGATGGGATTATATCTTCTCTTTTATTAAACGTTTCAGAAATATTGATGGCTTCGTTTTGCCCGATCGTGCTAAAGTGGGCATGACGACACCCTTTATGAGTGCTTACTCTCAGCTGGTAATCAAAGTTTGTCACAAAAGAGGTGTCCATGCTATGGGGGGAATGGCCGCTCAGATTCCAATCAAAAATGACCCCGAAGCCAATGACAGGGCTATTGAAAAAGTTAGAAAGGATAAATTACGAGAAGTGAAAAATGGCCATGATGGCACTTGGGTAGCTCACCCTGGATTAGTGAAAGTCGCTACCGATATCTTTGATGAATTTATGCCGGAAAGCAATCAGATAAAAAATAAAAGACTCGATGTAAATATTTCTGCTGCTGACCTCATAGAAGTCCCTCAGGATACGATTACGGAACATGGCGTTCGGGAAAATATTAATGTTGGAATCCTTTATGTTGAATCCTGGCTCAGGGGTATAGGCGCAGCTGCCTTGTATAACCTCATGGAAGATGCTGCCACGGCCGAAATATCCAGGTCTCAGCTTTGGCAATGGATTCAGAAAAAATCCAAACTTGATGACGGAAGAACTGTAAACATCGAATTATATCAGCAACTGCTGCCAGAAGAACTCGATAAAATTAAAGCTTATGTAGGGGAGGATAATTATAGTAATGGTCGTTTTGAAGAAGCAATCGACTTGTTTACTGAATTGATCAGCAAAGAAGGTTTCTATGAGTTTCTGACTCTGCCTGCATATGATTTATTATAAATAGCTGCTTATTAATCCAAAAAAAACAAAATATCTATTCTAAAAAAAAATATTATTACTCTAATACTTAATTAAACCAAAATTCAATAATGGAAAAAGAAGCAAGCATTCAATATCTTCTGGATAATTGGAAGAATAATCCCAGATGGGATGGTATAGAAAGACCTTATACACCTGAAGATGTCATCAAGTTAAAAGGTTCTGTTCACGTAGAATACTCTTTGGCTAAGATGGGGGCTAAAAAATTATGGTCCAAATTGAATTCTCAGGATGTTGTCTGTGGCCTTGGTGCCCTGACCGGTAATCAGGCTGTACAGGAAGTTACTGCAGGCCTTGATGCAATTTATCTCTCAGGATGGCAGGTTGCAGCGGATGCTAATCTTGCTGGTCAAATGTATCCTGATCAATCGCTGTATCCCGCAGATTCTGTTCCCAGTGTAATCAAAAGGATCAATAATGCACTCATGAGAAGAGATCAGATCCAATCGGTAACCGGTGAAGGAAATATAGACTGGATGGTGCCTATTATGGCTGATGCGGAAGCTGGTTTTGGGGGCAATCTTAATGCTTATGAACTGATGAAAGCAATGATTGAAGCGGGTGCTGCTGGTGTGCATTATGAAGATCAGCTATCCTCTGCAAAAAAATGTGGCCACCTCGGTGGTAAAGTGCTTGTTCCCACTCAGGAGGCTATCAATAAATTGGTTGCTGCCAGACTCGCTGCAGATGTCATGGGAACCCCTACTGTTCTTGTAGCAAGAACCGATGCTGATGCGGCAGGTCTTATAACGTCAGATATAGATCCGCGTGATCATAAATTTATTACTGGAAAACGTACTTCTGAAGGCTTCTATGAAGTCAGAAACGGCCTGGAACAAGGTATTGACAGGGGGCTGTCTTATGCTCCTTATGCCGATTTGATCTGGATGGAAACTTCTAACCCTGATCTTGGTATTGCAAGGGAATTTGCTCAGGCTGTTCACGAAAAATATCCCGGCAAAAAATTAGCCTATAATTGTTCGCCTTCTTTCAACTGGGCTGCAAAACTCAATAATGAACAGATGTTGACCTTCCGTGAAAAAATTGCTGAAATGGGATATAAATTTCAATTTATAACCCTTGCTGGTTTTCATGCGCTTAATACTTCTATGTTTGAATTGGCTAAGGCTTATAAAGCACGTGGTATGGCCGGATATTCCGAGTTGCAGGAACGTGAATTTAAATTGCAGGCTGACGGTTTTAAAGCTATCAAACATCAGACTTTTGTCGGTACTCAATATTTTGACTATGTCCAATCTACCGTTCAACGTGGAAAATCATCAACTACTGCTATGGAAGGTTCTACTGAAACAGAACAGTTTTAACAAAATAGTTTATACTGCTTTTATAACAGCCACCCCTTTTATAGGGTTGGCTTTTTTTATCTAAAATAAATCCCCTTGGTTTATTGATTTTTTCTTTTGCTTAGAATATACTTACATTGATTTGAACTTTTGTTTTTTTTACTTTCCTGTTATTAATTATATACATGATTTTTTTCAGATACTCACTCTTTTTGGTTTTGTTTTTAGTTAGTGCTTGTACTGATTCGAAAGATGATTCGACAATGCCGCTTATTAATGAGAATTATGCCTTGATTCCTCAGCCTCAGTATTGTGATAAAAAAACAGACCTTTTTGTAATTAATAAAGATACCCGTTTCCTTTTCTCCGGCAAACTGGCAAAAGAAGCTGCTTATTTCTTGAAACTGATTCACCTTAGCTCTGATTTTCAACTGATCACTGTTAACGAATTGCCTGAGAAACCGGAGAATATTATTATTCTGGAACTGGAACAATCTGACAAGAATGATAAATCGGAACAATACCAACTTAGTGTTGATTCTGAACAGATTCGTATTAAATCTTCTTCTTCTACCGGGATATTCAGAGGCATTCAAACACTGCGTCAAATGTTGCCTCCTGAGTTTCATGCCAAAGGAAAAAGAAAGTCATGGGGCGTCAGAGGAGTGCTAATAAAGGATTTTCCTGCTTTTAAATGGCGTGGCTTGTTGTTCGATTGCTGCAGACATTTCTTCAGCAAAAAAGTTGTATTGAAATATATCGACCTGCTCGCCTTTTATAAAATGAATACCCTGCATTGGCACCTTACTGAAGATCAGGGGTGGAGGATCGCTATCGATAAATATCCCGAACTTACCCGAACCGGTGCCTGGAGAAAAGATAAGGAGAATTCAAAATACGGGGGCTATTACTCTAAAAAGGATATAAAGGAAATTATTGCATATGCTGCCGAAAGACATATCAATGTGGTCCCCGAAATAGAATTGCCGGGACACTCTCAGGCTGCTATTGCAGCGTATCCTCACCTTTCATGTACCGGACGTCAACTTGAAGTGGGAAATAAATGGGGGGTATTTAAAGATGTTTATTGTGCTGGAAATGACAGTACTTTTGTTTTTCTCGAAGATGTACTCAATGAAGTTATTGAACTTTTTCCTTCTCAATATATTCATATTGGTGGCGATGAATGTCCGAAATACAGATGGGAACATTGTAATAAATGCCAAAACAGGATTAAATCTGAAAATTTAAAGGATGAACATGAACTACAAAGCTATTTTATTAAAAGAATTGCCAGGTTCCTTGAGTCCAGAAATAAAACCCTCATCGGTTGGGATGAAATACTCGAAGGTGGCCTGGCCGAAAATGCTGTAGTTCAGTCATGGAGAGGTATGAATGGCGCCCTTGAAGCTGCTGATAACAGTCAGTTTGCTATTGCTTCTCCTACCTCTCACGCTTATTTTGATTACAACCTGCAGGCTATTGATTTAGCCAAGGTATATCAGTTCAATCCCATACCCTCAGGACTCGATCCTGCTAAACACCGGTTTATACTCGGTGGTGAATGTAATATGTGGACAGAACATGTTCCTGATGAAGACGGGTTGGATAACAAGGTCTTTCCTCGTCTACTTGCTATGTCTGAAGTGCTTTGGTCTGATTCTGTTAAAAGAAACTATGAGGATTTTTATCAAAGGGTACAAATGCATTACCCGATACTTGACTTTATGAATGTAAAGTATGGCGCTGAAACAGTGCCCGTCAGACTTTCTGCTTTCACAAGCACAAAAAGTATTAATATTAAATTGTTGAAAGGTGCGGAGAATCTTGACCTCTATTATACCCTCAATGATAGCTTGCCATCTCCTTCTTCTTCACTGTATGAAGGTGCTATACCTTTAAAAAAGTCCGCAACTCTTAAGGTCCTTGCCTTTAAAAATAATAAAAAATACGGAAGCCTTTTTGAAAGGAAATTCAGCAAACATCTTGCTAATGGCCTGCAACCCGAATTAAGTTATTCTTATAGTCAGAATTATACCGGTGGGGGTGATCTTGCTGTGACAAACGGTGCAAGGGGAAGTCTCAATTTCAGGGACGGCAACTGGCAGGCTGTGCAGAAAGTGCCTATGCAGATTACTATTGATTTGAAAAGCAATAAGACAATTTCCAAATTGTCTGCTGCGTTCTACCAAAAACAGGATTCCTGGATCTTTCTGCCGCCCAAAGTGGACTTCTATTATTCTGTGGATGGCAAAAAATATACGCTTATTAATTCTGTAGTTAATACTATTTCCCCTGAGAAAGGGGGCGAGTTTATTAAGGAATTTAGTACAAATAGTAATATTGTTGAAGCTGAATTTGTAAGAATAATAGCACATAATATAACTTATTGCCCTAACTGGCACCCTGCTGCAGGATCGGAGGCATGGTTGTTTATTGATGAATTTGTTGTTGAATAAAAAATCTATGATGTGATTATTGAAATATGTCTCGACTCTCCTGAACATGCGATTCAGGCTCAAAAATATGGCGCTGATCGTATAGAACTTTGTGCCAACCTGCCTGAAGGGGGAATTACACCCTCCGCAGGTTGTATTGCTACTACAAGAGAGGCTGTGTCTATTGATCTTTTTGTTCTTGTCAGGCCCCGAAGTGGCCATTTTTATTTCAATGATAAAGAGGTCGAACAAATGAGGTACAATATTGACCTTTGTAAAAAAATGGGTGTGGATGGTGTTGTTATTGGTTTGTTAAACAGGGACGGATCAGTTGATGTTGAAAATACTGAATTGCTTATTAAGGAGGCAGGCCCTATGTCTGTTACTTTTCACAGGGCTTTCGATCGGTGCAGCAACCCTCTCCTCGCTCTATCTGTTCTTAAGAATCTTGGTGTAGACAGAATCCTGACTTCCGGACAATGCAAAAAAGCAGAGGAAGGTAAAGTGCTCATCAGATCACTGATTGAAAAAGCCGGGGATAATCTCGTTATTATGCCCGGTAGTGGCATAAATGAACTTAATATCAGGTCAATGGCAGAATATACCTCCGCTTCTGAATTTCATTTCTCTGCGAATAAAAAAAGCAAGGTTGATATTAGTTTTATACACAAAAATTTTGAAATTAATGAATATAATGATTTTGTTTTTGATAAACATAAACTCCTGAATTGTATCGCTGCTGTCCATGGTTTGTGAATGTAATAATAATGACTCCTTAAATTTTTATAGATGAAATATATTGCTGTTTTATTATTCTCTTTCCTCTTTTTTTCCTGCGAATCGGATGTTAATATTAAGAACCCCCTTGTTCTTAATCTAAATGGCCTGTGGCAGTTCAGGCAACAGGGACATGAAGGATGGACTAAGGCGGTTGTGCCGGGGCTTGTACAGTCTGATATGCTCCGGGCAGGGCTGATTGAAGACCCTTTCTATGGGAAAAATGAAGAAAAAATCGGATGGATTGGATTGACGAATTGGGAATATGAACGTGATTTTCTGGTCGATGACGAGTTGTTGAAACAGGATGTCGTTGAGCTGGTTTTTGAAGGTCTCGATACTTATGCCGAAGTTAGAATTAATGGTAAGCTGATGCTTAGTTCCGATAATATGTTTTGCTCCTGGCGTATCGATTGTAAAAATGAATTATTTGAAGGAGAAAATAAGGTTTCTGTTCTCTTTAAATCGCCAATTAATGAAAAGGAGGGAGAGTATAATTCTTTGGGATACCAATTGCCGGCTTCTAATGATGCCGGTAAAATGAAGGTGAGTCCCTTTGTTCGTAAAGCGCCCTTTCATTTTGGATGGGATTGGGGTCCCCGAATCGTTACTATGGGGATTTGGCGCCCGGTAAGAATGGAAGGTCACAGCATCGCTAAAATTATGGATGTATATTTTGAACAATTAAGCGTTGAACCTGACAGGGCATCAGTAAGTACTCGTATTAGTATGGATGTGTTCAATGAATCTCCGCTTCAGTTGGTCGTGAAAGAGGGAAATACCGTTTTGGCTCAGAAGTCTTTAACTCCGGTAATCGGTCAAAAGGTTTATACTCTGGACTTTTCTGTCGAAAATCCCAAACTGTGGTGGTCTAATGGCTTGGGTAATCCACACAGGTATTACTGGACTGTAGAATTGCTTTCCGGTGATAAAGTGATTGCAGAGGAAAAATATAAAATTGGTCTTAGAAAAATTGAACTGGTTCAGGAAAGTGATTCTATTGGAACTAATTATTATTTTAAATTAAATAATGTGCCTGTTTTTATGAAAGGGGCAAATTATATCCCGCAGGATAACTTTATCCCAAGGGTCAGTTATCATAAATATGAAAAATTATTGGATGATGCGGTGCTTGCAAATATGAATATGCTAAGAGTGTGGGGAGGAGGTGTTTATCAGGATGAGGTTTTCTACGATCTCTGTGATGAAAAAGGCCTCTTGGTTTGGCAGGACTTTATGTTTGCTTGCAGTATGTATCCCGGCAATGATGCCTTCCTTGATAATGTGAGAAAAGAAATAAGGCAAAATGTCAGCAGACTTCGAAATTATGCTTGTATTGCACTTTGGTGTGGCAACAACGAAGTTGCCGTAGCATGGAAATACTGGGGATGGCAAAAAGAATATGGATTCTCCAAAAAGGAGGAAGCTGCTATTTCAAAAAACTATCATGCTTTGTTCAGCGAACTGATACCCGATGAACTTTCTGCCCTGAATACCCACAGAAATTATGTGCCTACTTCTCCGTTGAGTAACTGGGGAAGAAAAGAAAATTTTAACCACCATAGTATGCACTATTGGGGGGTTTGGCATGGTGGTGAACCCTTTGAGAATTATAAAACAAATGTGGGGAGATTTATGAGTGAATATGGCTTTCAGTCTTTCCCCTCTTTCAATAGCATCAAATCCTTTGCTGATTCCTCGCAATGGCACCCGAATTCCAAGGTTATGAAACACCACCAAAAAAGCTATATTGGTAATAAAATGATTAGCAAACACCTTGAACAATACTACCCTCAACCGAAGGTTTTTGAGGAGTTTGTTTACCTGAGTCAGCTTACTCAGGCCAAGGGAATTGGAATGGCGATATCCTCTCATCGTAAAAACAGACGTTGTATGGGTACCCTTTACTGGCAAATTAATGATTGTTGGCCGGGCCCTTCTTGGTCAGGTATTGATTATTTCGGGAGATGGAAGGCGCTTCATTATAAAGTAAAAGAGTTGTACAGGGATATCGCGGTAATTGTTGACGGTGATGCCGAAAATAATTTATCTGTCTACCTCTCATCCGATAGGAAAAAAACGGTTTCCGGTGACTTGTATCTCTCCTGGATAACCTTTGATGGGGTCTTTCTGAAAAATGATACCCTTAATGTTAATCTGAACCCTTTCGAAGCTAAGAAAATAATTTCATTGAAGGCTGAAGACCCAATTAATCAATATTATTCTGATAAAAGCGTTCTCAGGGTCATATTTAAAGATTCTAATAGTGTTTACCAACAATTACACTACTTTGAAAAGGAAAAAAACCTTGATTTAAAAAATGTTGAAATTCTTAAAGTGCTCAGAAAAACAAATGAAGGCTATGAACTGACTTTGTCTTGCCCGGTGTTGGTGAAAAACCTTATGATTGAAGATGATAAGGGAAATGTACATTTTTCAGACAACTTTTTCGACCTGTTGCCTAATACAACGACAAGAATCAGATTGTCTACTTCCTCAAAAATAAATATAAGTAACCTGAAGTTTATGAGTTTAAACAGTATCACGGATTTATGAGCTGAAATTATTACAGCATCTTCAGTTGATTTTGTAACCACAATCGTTCGGACAATAAAATATTTCTATCCGTAAGGCCCTCTTTTATGATTTTTTGCTGCTGATTTTTGCTCGTCGCTGAATGATAAGCAATCGTAGTTTCTATGAAGCCACAATAGCTCTTCTGAAGCTCTTTGCAGGTGTTTTTTGATTTTATTAAGGTCCTGAAACTATGGGATGTTTTCTCAAAATTATCCCACGAATTATTTTCATAATGTATCTTCAATAATAATACGCCCGAAGCATATGTAAGCCTGTTGTCTGCAAAATCTGCAGAAAGTAGCATGGCGGCACTCTTATATACTCCCTTGGAATATAATAACATAGCCCGGGCATATCTGTTGAAGGGGGGCTGTAAATTTTTTGTGAGCATACCCGTGTGTTCATTGACAAAGCTTGCCGCCCTGATATGATTTTTTAATGCTAGGCAGGTAGACAGAATGTCTAGATAAATTTCCGGATTGAACCCCCTGCTATCAATAAATATTCGGGATTCAAGCCCCAACTCATATAAGTCAAATAACTCAATAAGATAATTGTGTTTCTTGGAGTCAAGTCGCTCTGTACAGAATTTAATGATAAATGAAAATAATTCTGTTTGCTCAGATAAAGCAAGAACTTGCCTTTGATTTATCAGGTCTTTTTTAAGGTCTTTAAATAATTTAAAGGATAAGGGTTTGTTCAATAGATTGTAACAACTGTAATATAGTTTCACAAGAGGGGAATCTTTGTATGCCCCTGCTTTTATTTTACTCAGAATGATGTCAAAAAAAGGAATCTCTTCTGTGTTTTCTATTGTGCTGAAATTATTTACAGCTAGTTGTAGCGTTTCAATAACAAATGAATGTGAATGATGCCGAAAAAGTTGTTTCAGATTCTTGGAAGGATTTTCGTTTTCAGAAGAAAAGATGATTTCTTTGCTTAGTTTATATCCTTCATAATGAGTCTTTTTGCTGTGTAATGTATTTCTTTTTTGCTCTCGTATGATTTTTCTCAGGTATTTTTTGCTAAGGTTCTCATTTTTGTGCAACCTGCAATAGCTTACCAAGGATATTTTTTGCTCAAATTTGTTGACATGATGTATTGAAAAGCTGACAAAATCTTCAAGAATACTAACACCCAGAGTCATCAAATGACGCAATCGTAGATCATCGAATTCCCGCTTTGGATAGATATAACTAAATGCTCTTTTTTTGTTCAGTGACAAGGCGGTATAGTGCTGTCTTGAAAACAGAAAATCAAAGAGTTTTACAACTTCTTTATGCCTGTTGTGAACAGGTGAATTAACCCATTTTCTGGCAGCTTCAATTTGATTGCTGTCCAAAGTTTTAATTAGTTCTGTCAGTTTACTTTTATACATGTTTAAATGTACAATTAAAATGTCAGAAATCGGACAAATTTTATTTTGTTTTTTTATGAAGATTTACATAGGAATTAATTTTTATTTGTAAAGACTTAGCTTAAATGTAAAATATCCTGGATGAATAATCCTGATGCTTATTGTTAAATTGAGTATTTGTTGTGTTCTTGTATTTTATCATTTTTACTTATAACCGGAAAGATTCGTATCTTTGTTTTTCAATGAACGAAATTATGACAAAAAAAGATATCAGGGAGTTTAGCAGGGAAGACCTGATAAAATATTTTGCAGGTATTGGGGAACCCAAATTCCGAGCGGCTCAGGTATATGAATGGCTGTGGAAAAAGTGCGTTTACTCTTTTCCTCAAATGACCAATCTGTCCAAAAAACTCAGAGATGTTTTGCAGACATCTTTTGTGATTCTTCCCATAAAGGAAGATTTATCGCAACTAAGTGCTGATGGCACCCTTAAGTCAAGATATAGGTTGCATGACGGCCATTTAATAGAAGCTGTCCTTATTCCAGTCCCGGGACAAGAACGGTTTACAGTATGTATTTCTTCGCAGGTAGGGTGTAGCCTCAGTTGTAAATTCTGTGCCACAGGGCAGATGGATAGAATCCGGAATCTGACAGCTGCTGAAATTTATGATCAGGTTGTTATGGTCAACAGAAAATGTCAGGAAATTTATAATCATAATATTACCAATATTGTCTATATGGGTATGGGGGAACCTTTACTTGCCTATAAGCCTGTAATGAAGTCTGTTGAAATGCTTACTTCAGAAGATGGCTTGAATATGTCTGCCAGACGGATTACTATAAGTACTGCAGGCATAGCTAAAATGATTAAAAAGCTGGCTGATGATAGTACCAGAGTTAATCTGGCACTTTCCCTTCATGCTGCCGATGATGAAAAAAGAAATTCTATTATGGCTATCAATGAATCCAATAATCTTGATACCTTAACAGAAGCACTTTGTTATTTTTATAAAAACACAAAAGACAGCAAAATAACCTTCGAATATATTGCTTTTGATGGCTTCAATGATAGTATTGAAGATGCAAAAAATTTATTGAAATTATGCCGAAAGGTTCCTACTGCTAAAGTTAATATCATTGAATACAACCCGGTAAGTGGAGTGGATTTTGTTAAATCTGAAAAAGATAAAATTGAAGGCTTTGCATCCTTTTTAAGCAAAAATGATGTCTCTGTTACTCTCAGACGATCAAGGGGAAAGGATATTGATGCTGCCTGTGGTCAATTGGCCAATAAAGACCAATAGTTTCTATGATGGTTTCTTTCTTTTTTAATTTCTTTTTACAAAAATAGCAGGATAAAAAAAAGATTACCCTGATGTAAGGGTAATCTTAAATTTTGAATGGGATATTAAGGACTCAGTAATTTATATTGCTTGATTTTCGGTTACCCTCAATTGAAATCCATTGCCGTGGATGTTGATGATTTCCAAATTGTTGTCTTGCTTCAGGTATTTACGTAGTTTTGTAACAAATACATCCATACTCCGTGCAGTAAAGTAATTGTCTTCCCCCCATATTTCCTTAAGCGCTATACTTCTTGGCAGTATGTCATTCATGTACAAACAAAACATATGTAATAACTCAGATTCTTTAGGGGAAAGTTTATCCTTGCTTTCATTGTCTCCGAAAGTCAGGATTCTTAATGGGTAGTTAAAATGGTATTTCCCAATATTAAACTCCTTGATTTCCTGTTTCTTACGCTCAGGCTTTTGGCTGCGCTTCAGAATAGCCTGAATACGATATAATAATTCCTCAGGTGCAAAAGGCTTGGGAATGTAATCGTCAGCTCCGGCTTGAAAACCTTTAATTATATCATCTTTCATTGTCTTGGCAGTAAGAAATACTATAGGGGTGCTCTGATCTGTTTCACGGATGTCTTTCGCCAGTGTAATGCCATCTTTCTTTGGCATCATGACATCAAAAATACATAAATCGAAAGTATCTTTATTGAATGTCTTTAATCCTGCCTCGCCGTCTGTTTCCAATATGACATCGTAATCATTCATTTCCAGGTATGAACAGAGTACATCTCCAAAATTCTTATCGTCTTCTACTAATAATATCTTTCCTTTAGTATCCATAATTTCTATTTTTATTAGTTTGTTAGTGGTATTTTTATCAGGTTTGCTTTTTCAGATGGTTATAAAAAAAAAGTATAAATTCAGAATAATGTATTTAATAGGAATTTTATGACTTTTATTAGTATAATTTGATCTGATTTTTCACAGAGATCTAGTTTTATCTTAATTAGAATGTTAAAATTGTGCCAAACAGCAAATTATCGATAAATAAATCATTTTTTCTGCAATATTTTTTTATATAGACGCAGATTTGGCATTAGAAAGAATTAAATTTTGTTAAAATGAGAGTTAATATTAAAAAAATTGATAATTATATATTCAACACCACACTGAAAGTTAGAATTTCTGACCTCAATTATGGCAATCACCTCTCTAACGAAATGATGCTATGTTATGCGCAACAGGCAAGAGTCGATTTTTTGAACAGTCTTGGTTATGGTGAGTTGACTTTTGCCGGTAAAGGTATCATTATGTCAGATGCTGCAGTCATCTATAAAGCAGAAGTGCATGCCGCTGATGTTCTGAAAATTTATCTGGCAATTGACGACCTTAAATCGGTGGGCTTTGATTTTTATTATAAAATTACCAACAATATTGACAATAGGGTGGTGGCAGAGGTTAAAACCGGAATAATTTGCTTTGATTATGTATCAAAAAAAATATCCCCCATACCGGATGAGGTAATGATAAAATTTAAAAACCTGTTGGAATGAAAGAATTGTACTACAAAGAGGTAGGTTTGGTGGTTTTTAAAAAAAATGCCCGATCCAGACGCATTACTATCAGGGTCAAACCCAATAGCCCGGTAGTAGTAACTATGCCCTTGCGTAGTTCATACAAAGAAGCAGAAAATGTACTGGCAGATCATTTTGATTGGGTTGTTAAACAACAAGTCAAAATGAAAAAACTTCAGGTCAATAAGTTGATCGGCTATGATAGTTCTTTTCAGGTGAGAAACAAACCCTTAAAAATTTTACCCGCTGATACCCTTGATGCCTCTTTGCTTATAAGAGATGATAAAATTGAAATTCGCTTGCCGGATAAATGGGAAATCGAAGCCCCTTCTTCACAATCTGTTATTCAGGAGGCTATGATTAAGGCCCTCAGAAAGGAAGCAAAGGCCTATCTGCCTCATAGAACAAGGACGCTTGCTTCAATCAAAGGGATTGTGATAAATAATATCAGAATAAAAAATATAAAAACCAGATGGGGGTCCTGTTCCACCAAAAAGAATATCAACCTCTCCCTCTATCTGATGCTTTTGCCGGACGATTTGATTGATTATGTTATTTTTCACGAATTAGCCCACATTAAACATCAAAATCATAGTGCCTCCTTCTGGAACCATCTCGAAAATTTATACCCGGGAGCAAAAAAATTAGATAAACAAATGAAAAATTATCATATTCCTTTTGTGTGATTTTTGAGATTTATTGTGCTGTAAAGATAAGCAACTCTAAAAAGGGATTGTCATCAAGATACCAGTATAAGGAGGAACTTGCTATGAAGGCATGTGAACACACTACAACTGAAAGCCTGCCTGTCGTCAGATAATAATAGGAATATATAAAGCCAATAACTCCGGATATTACTATAAGATGTGGATAGGTAATGTGTAATAAACCAAAAATGACACTACTTAGTAGCGCTGCAGAAATCTCAGGGGATAATTTGTTGATGCCGGTGATTTGTTTCTTTTTTGTTAGGGAATATAACCTCAGACTAAGGTAGCGTTGTGCTAAGAAATGCTGAATAAATGCATAGTATATATATACGATGCTGATAATAAAAGATGTCTGAAATCTCTCTGTGTTTATTTTAGAACTGATGAAAGCATAAATCCAGGGACTGATAAAAAGTAGGGCAGTTGCTATTGCCAGCAAATAGTCTTTTGTTGATATTGCTGCTTTTACAGGTGTTTTTAACCCTGCCTTGGAACCAAAAAAATACAATAATATGCATAACAGACTCAAGGCGATAAAATCTGTAAGCGTATCCCTTGTGAAAAGAAAAGAATAAATGATCATTATCAGTATAATAATGACTTCTCCGATGATATATTTTTTTGTTCTCAGTTTTTCTACGCTTACTTATTATCAATAATTATTTTTATCCCTGATATGCCTCGTCCTGTGCAATATTGCTCAATACCCAGGAAAAATCTCCTATGTTTGTCTTTGCACTGCAATAACCACAGACTGCACTGTCACTGATGTTGTCTGCAGGGGCACCACAGTTTGGACATTTTGCGGTGTCAAACATGTTTTCAGGCTTGTCAACGCCAATTTTTCTTACAAATGTCCAGTATTCTGTGAATTTTCTCGCCCTTTTTTTGTTTCCGCCTATCAATTTTCCACTTTTGTGTTCTGTATAGTCAATGGCCGATGCGAATACCCGCACTGTTATTGATTCGTAGTGATTGTCGAGTGTGATCCTTGCTGGTTCTATATGTTCAATCTTAATATCTTCCAAACGATTGAAGTAGTCCTTTTCTTTATATAACCTGATCCAGAAATCATTAGCTTCATATAATCTGTCACTCAACAAATGCCTTACTGATTTCCAGTTGTCTCTGTCTGACCACTCCTTGTACATTTTTGTAAATGTTGCAGTTACAATATTTTCCATGAAATTATTCCAGTAGGCTGTAGGGTCCTCTAATTGATGTGTGCTGATAAACTGTGACCCTTTCTGATTCAAATAGGGGTCAATAATAGTAGGGCTGTTTGTTCCGACTTCCTCTGAATAAGTACCCAGGAATGAGGTACGGTAATGCTGATGTTCCTGTACAACTATTTTATCCAACATCCAGTTCATCTCGCCTGCCTCTACCAAGGTGCCGCAATGACCACAAACCCCGGCATCGTTAAAATCATTGGGTGCACCACAACTGGGACAGGCCAATTCACGCATCGCCTCCGGGTTGGCCGATTCGGTTGTAATATTGCGCAATAATACCCAACGTTCTTTCAGTATATGACGGTAGCTTTTTCCATCTTGTACCGTGTTGTAATTTGATTGGTAATCAACAATTATTTTAAGATAATTACCGCTGTTGATAATATCTGATATTTGAAGATTGGCTACGACTACCTCTGTTCTCGGACTGGTTTTACTCATCTCCGTGCTTATAAACTGTTTTACGTTGCCCGAAAGGAAAGGGGATAATTCCCGCATGGCAGATGTATTGATTGCCGTATAAAACTTATGATATAATGAATGGGCAAAATCCAGAAATAAAATTTCTGAAAATGCGGCATCCTTTGCAATCAATGCATCTATCTTTTGCTGTTTCGATTGATTGTCTATCTGATTTTGTTGAAACCTCAAGGCATCATAGCCCGAACTGCTCACTGAATTACTTACACTTTCCCCACCGCCCTGATTTTTGAGGCTGTACCATATGAATGTGCCAATGAGTGCTATTATTAATACTATCTGAAGCTCATAGGGAAGAACTAAAAAAAGCCTTAACAACATTTCAAACAACACGGCACCACCACCACCGCCACCGCCACCGCCGCCGCCACCACCACTGTAGGAGTGACCTCCTCCGGGACGGGCCAATGTTAGTTCAGGTAATAATATCCCGCCGATGATAATGATGACTGCAGCTGTTATTAAAAATAATTTGGAA
>CAJQOX010000070.1 GCA_905480075.1 uncultured Aureispira sp.
TTTTAAAGGTTTTCATATAAGATGAAGGATATTGGTGGACGCTGGAAGTTAAACTAAATGTGTTAAACTCAGACTTTTTAACTTTTTTTATCCAAAAGATATATTGCAGTACTGATAATAATTGCAAAAACAGATACAACAAGCAAGGCAACTGCCACGCCCTGTACATCGGCAACAAGCCCGAACCCAAAGGCAAATAAAGCCGTCAGCACTGTTTTAAGCTGTGACTGTGCAGATATTACAGAGGTTAATATTTCGTTCGGTACATTATCGGCTATTGCCCCTGTCAATATAGGCTTACGCAGGCTTTCGATAACGTAGATACCTGCAAAGGCTATCAGGGCAATGACCCATAGATCGAAAAACCAACAAACCCCGCAACAAATACCGGAAGCAAAACCTATAGCCAAAGTAGTAAAGGCCACCTTTTGCTTGTTCTTTGAGTCAAAAAGTGAAGCCGATTTCGATGCTTTGGAGGTCAGAAGAAATATGATAAAGTAAATCCCGCCTATTATAAGGGCACTCTTCTTATCTTTCTCTGCTTCCATCATGAAGGGAATCAGAACAGCCACCTGCAGCATCAGAGGCTGTATATAATCCTTGACAGCTTTCAGATAGGCAGAATGAAAGGCGGATGTGCTCATTATTCTTAATACGCCGGGTTGTTTCAGTACGGAAAAGAAAGAACGGGTAGTAGATTTCACCCTTTTGAGAGATGCTTCTTTCTTTTTGGCGGAAAAATTAAGCGCCCCGGGATAGGAAAGTATCAAGAATGAATTAGCAACATAGGGAATAGCCGAGAAAAGGAAAATGCTTTCATAGGAACCACTGTAAAAAACCACCACGCCGGCAATCAGTGAAGAAAGGGCAGAACCCTTCTGAGACCAGGAACGGGTATGTCCGTAGTAGTTAACCTTAAGATGTCCCTGCCCCTTCAGTTTGAGGTATTCCATTATCATGCCCTTGTGGGTGCCCGACCGAAAGGCCTCCCCCAGGCCATAAAGTAAAAAGGCAAAGAAAAACCCAATGAAGTTAACGGAAAAATAAAACAACAAAAATGAAAGTATATATGCAAAGAAGGAAAGAACTAAAGAGTTTTTACGCCCGTAACTATCGGCAATAATCCCCGACGGAATTTCAAGAACATTGATGAAAATTTCACGAGCAGCATATAAAACACCTATTTCTGTGTAGGATAGCCCCTTTTCTACCAGGAAGAGTATAAAAAATGCATCAAAAAACCGAAGGTTCTTCAGAAATCCATAACTGCAGAATTTATAGTATTGTTTGTCTCTGATTATTTCAGCCATTCTGAATAGTGTTTATACCTCCAAGTCTGTGAATTTAAATCATAGATTTATTTAAAAGAATACCCTGTTTTTATCTACAACCAAAACAATCACCGCTTTGTTTTCGTAAAGTTAATAAAAAGAGTTTTTTTAATCTTAATTTCAGCCAATGTCCCTTAAAATTATTACACTTTGGTTTTCACTTTTTTTCTCATCTGTTGTCTTTTCACAAACTATAAGCCCAGCATTTTATGGAGTAAATTCATGGATGCCGGATTCTGTTGCCGGACAAAGGCTGTGGGGTATTGTACATGATTTGTGGACGACCAAAGTAAAACCTCTGAATTTGAATGTCATCAGATATGGTGGCAATGCTAATGAAGGGGGTCAACAACCCACTATATGGCAATTTATCCGTAATATTGATTCAATCCGTGCAACAGGTGCTGAACCCATCATTCAATTGCCTGTTGATAATGGCAATTTTTCAGTGGCTAATGCGGTTTCCATTGTAGATACTATCAATAATGTCTATGGCAGGAATGTGTTGTATTGGTCTGTAGGCAATGAACCCTTTCTGAATTATAATAACTGGAATACTTCTGCTGCTATTGCCGCTTACGTAAAGTCCTTTTCTATAGCTGTTAAAAACACTTCTCCGGGGATTAAAATTATGGCTCCTGACCTGGCATGGTACAATAATTCGATCATGAACAATCTCATAGGAGGGGTGGACGACATTACAGGACAGGACAGTGCAAGCGGACATTACTATGTGGATATTATCAGTTTTCACCATTACCCTTTTAATGGCACTCAATCGAGGGATGATGTGATATCACAGCCTCAGAACAGTTTTAAGATTACGGCTCAGAATGCTTCTCAAAATATTACTGCCGCCAATACTTTACATGGCAGAACAGGGAATATTGCTTTGACCTGGGCGATCACCGAGATGAATGTCAATTATCTGAACCCCGCATCAAATACCCTTCAAGGTGTAGGGGTACACTCCTTCCTGGCCGGTCAGTGGATGGCCGAAATGTATAGCATTGGCATGCAATATGAAGCAAAGTTTATGTTACCCTGGTCGGTGGCAGAATCTGCAGGGGCAGGAACGACTCAGGACCTTGGCTTGCTTAGCGGAGCAACAGGAGCAGATGAACGTTCTGTCTATTGGCATATTAAATTGCTTTCAGAATTTTTTAAAGGTAATTTTGATGCTACTATGAACAATCAGCCTTTGGTGAAATCATTCGCTGCATCCGACAGCAGTCAGATTGCGGTGATGATTATGAATCAGGATACTGCCACCGATCTTAATTATACGCTACGGCTCAATAATGATAGTATACTGAACAATGATGCGCTGAAAATATATGCTACTGTTGGTCTTGCACATCAATACAGCGATACGATTTCTGCAGAATCCACACAGGTGCTTGTTTTTTCTTCAGCAGGAAGTCTCATCAAACAATGTTCTTACGCCCTCAGCATTCATGCTGCCAATAATATGGGGCCACAGTGTGAGGATTTCATTACTACAGCCCTGAATGAAGCCTCAGATAAAAATTCCGGTAAAATTAAACTCTTTCCTAATCCGGCAGACCGGCAACTTATTATTGAAGGGGTTGATAATGTCGGAAACCTGAAATTATATAATCATCTCGGTGAAGATTTGAGAGATTGTTTTTCAGTGATCAGGATGAATCATTCAAAGTTTTTGATCGATATCTCTGAACTCAGTTCAGGTATTTATTTTCTCAGAACAGATGGTCAAATTTTGAAGTTTGTAAAACTATGAACTATTTGTAATTCCATTCATGTTTAAAAATTCCTTAATTCTATACAAATTCTTGAATTAATTATTCTTTCTGCTTTCTTACATCATGTAAAGACTGCTGAATAGCAAATTTATTAATTTTCAGATGATTTGGTTACTATGAACAAAGCAATACAAGACCGGGTATATAAAGACGTGGAATTTTTAACGGAAATCCGACCCTTCAGAACCTATATTAATACAGAAACACTCAGCAGAGTATGTGATTATATATCGGAAGAATTCAGGTCTGCAGGGTTTGAAACTTCAGAACAAAAATGGATCGCCGATGGAAGGGAATATAAAAATATCATTGCCTCCTATCAGAAGGAAAAGAAAAAAAGATTGATAATCGGTGCACATTATGATGTCTGCGGAGATCAGCCCGGTGCCGACGATAATGCGAGTGCCGTCGGTGGCTTGCTAGAAACAGCAAGGTTGTTTATGCAAAATCAGCCTGACATCGATTACAGAGTTGATTTTGTAGCCTACTGCCTCGAAGAACCTCCTTTCTATGCTACAGATAAAATGGGGTCCTACATTCATGCAAAATCGCTTTTTGACAACAAAGTGGATGTAATGGGTATGTTGTGTTACGAAATGATCGGTTTTTTCTCGGATGAACCCAATTCTCAGTCCTTTCCACACCCTGCCCTCGCTGCTATCTATCCGCATACTGCCAATTTTATTGTGGTGGTGGGAATTGAAAAATATAAGGAGTTCAACAACAGGGTGTTTCAGTATATGAATAAAGATTCGGGGGTAAATGTAGAACAGATAAACTTTCCCGACCCGGAAG
>CAJQOX010000071.1 GCA_905480075.1 uncultured Aureispira sp.
GGATGTTCACAGGTTTATCTCGGAATGGGATTAAATACAGCTTGTGCCACTATAGAAAGTACCGTTGCCGGTGGTACACCTGGTTATAGTTACCTTTGGTCAAATGGACAGACTGTTTCTTCAATTATTGTTTGTCCTGACACCACGACTACCTATACCCTTACTGTTACCGATGCAAACGGATGTCAGGTAGTAGAATCCTGGACTGTAAATGCTACAGATCTTGGCTGCACACCTCATGCGAGTAGTTCAAGTTCTTCCCATTCTTCCCATTCACATTCTTCCCATTCGAGTTCCGGATCAGGAAGTGGAAGTGGTTCAGGTTCACATTCTTCACATTCCCATTCACAATCCGTGTCAAGTTCGGGAATAAGCTATCCTAGTGACCCTTCTTGTCCTTCATCATCACATTCATCACACTCATCACACTCATCAAATTCACATTCCGGTTCAGGAAGTGGTTCAGGAAGTGGAAGTAGCAGTGGACATGGACACAGTCATAGTTCCTCCTGTTCTTTACCAAGCTACAGTTCATTATCGAGTAGTCATGGTCACGGTCATTCAAATTCCAGTTCTTCATCAGCAGCAAGCTGTAGTTCAGGAAAATCCAGTAAAGTGAGTAACAAAACACTTAATTCTACTGTAAGAATGTGCTTCAATGGAGTAACTTATTGTGTTAAACGCAGACACATAGAAAAGAGGATGAAATGCGGGTATACCCTTGGAGGATGTAATGAGCAACAAACAGCTGCTTGTAATATTCCCGTATCAGGAGCTACACCATCATGTGTATGCACAGGACATATAGTAAGTATGACCCTGAGATACATAGGACCATTCAATCAGGATGTTGATGCTACAGCCAAGAAAAACTGTGTAAACATCAATTCCTTTACCGGCGTTAATACCGGAGACCTTTTGACTATTGATGCTACTGATGGAGGAATGATGTATCTCAGAAAAGAGACCTACGTTCATTTTACAGGTTCTATTAACGGAAGAGTAAAAATCCCTACAAACTGTTGTAATAATTCCGTAGGAATGGTCTTCTTTCCTTTTGAAGTAGTATCCTGGACAGACTCAGATGGCAACGACTGTAACAGTTCATCAGGGCCTTCACAGCGTATAAATTCAAATCCTGTTTCAGAATCAATTACAGAAGAATTTAACGGTGCAACTGTTTCGCAGTATCCTAATCCTGCAAGCAATCAATCCACCTTTGAATTTTCAGTTCCAACTGATGATGACGTTGTCTTTTCAATTGTAGATGTAAGAGGTCAGGTTATAAAAACAATATTTGACGGATATGCAGAAGCAGAAGTATTAAACAATTTCACAATGGACGTTTCAGAAATGATAAGTGGAATGTACTTTATCTATCTTAAAACATCTGATGGTGTTTATAAGAAAAAGTTCCTTATCCTTAAATAAGACAAATCAATCCAAAAGATTGAAATTAAATAATCAGGCCCTCTTGCTTTTGCAAGGGGGCTTTTAATTTATAATTAATAAGAATGAAAAAGTAATAATTCTATATCTTATAATTTAGAAAAACACATGGGTATAATCTATTTTTTGATTTTTTTCATTATATTAAGAAGAGCTATAATATAGCTTTTTACTGGTTATAATTTATTATATTAAATATGATTAGAACTCTACTCACTTTTCTTTTTGCTGCAATTTTTATGATTAACGAATCCGAATCACAAAATCTGGTCAGCAACTCAGGATTTGAAACTATCAGCAGTTGTCCCGGTGCACAGAGTCAGTTATCTAATGCGACAGGATGGTCAAAGCCACCAGGTTCCGGCACAACTCCTGATTTATTTCATTCCTGTCATCCCGGGGGTGCATTAAGCTGTACAAATATTGATTTACCCGGCGGTTGGGCCGGTAATATAGTAGCAAGAAGTGGAGATGCAGCTGCCGGAGTACTTGCAAAATATGATTTCTGTGGCAATTGCAGGGAATATATTCAGACACAATTAACTACAACTTTGAATTCAGGCACAAAATACAACATTGAATACTATGTAATCTGCCCACCTACCTGTAAATATGAGACAAATGGTCTGGACTGTTATATCGGCAATCAGATTTCTCAGCCCGGCAATCAACCAATTACTGCCTTTGTTCCACAGATAAACAGTCCCCTTGTTACAAAAAGTATGGGATGGACACTTGTTAGCGGAACCTACACAGCAAACGGGACAGAAAGATTTATCACACTAGGGAATTTCAGAAACGATGCAGGAACTTTGTCTAACACAGTAACAGGAATCACAGGCTGTGCTCTTTCGAGCAACGCAGCAACTTATTTATTCGATGATGTATCGGTGGAGGAAGAAGTCCTTCTTGATGGAAATCTATTATTTTTTGAAGTAGAAAAAGAGGAGGATAAATATACTAAACTTGAATGGTCTGTCAGCAACCCTCAGGATTATGAACATCTTATAGTTCAGCGTTCTGAAGATGGTATTAATTTCAGGTCAATCGGTGAAGTATTGGAAGCAGGAGTGAACGAATACACTGATTTGTTACCACAGCAGGGCACTAATTATTATCGCCTGAGATTTAAAAACTACATTGGAACAATAGAAATGACCTCAATAAAGAGCCTGACCTTTGATTTTGAGAATCTGTACACCTATAGCATCTATCCGAATCCTTTTGATGATTTGCTGAACATAGAAATGTATTGTAGCGAAGCGTCAACTATAAACCTCTCAATAATCAATATATCCGGACAGATTGTATATGCTAAGAACCTTCAAACGGAGCAAGGTCGTCAGGTTTTTAATGTACATACACCTACAAAATTGACAAAAGGAGCCTACTATCTTCGGATCGAATACGGAGGCACAGTACAGTTCCGCAAATTGTTTAAGCGTTAAAACTTTGGAGAAAAGCTGATATTAACTCCGAAGGATCTTATATCGGATTGGTCAAGCTGAGTCAACCTCCACAAAAAATCAATTCGCATAATTTTAAGAATATTTTCAATACCAAAGCCAACTTCAGCATAAAAGCCAGGAGCAGAAACCCCCTCGGGAAAATCATAAAGAGCAAGGTTTTGCTGATCTACAGTTCCATAAAGACCTTTAAAAATTAACAGCGATCTGAGTTTAAGCTTTTTAATCAAAGGAATATTATTAAGAATAAGACCATCAAAATGGTGAGTGATCCACAACGATGCATGCATATCGCTTACAAATTCAAATTCATTCATCAATCCGTAGGCAAAATTATTCCCCATCAAAGATTGATTACCCAAGTGAACAGACATTGCAGGGTAAGGAACATTTCCAAAGGCTTTAGAAGCCTGAATCTGATACTTGGTATAACCAAGCGGAGAATTCAGCCTGTGCCGCATAGCAAAATCCAGTTTGTGATAATTATGATCACTATTAAATACATCTTTGACTCCGGCAGTGTAGGTGAAATCGAATATTGGAAATTCTGAATTCATTGATGCCCTGTAGAATCCTGAATTATCCACCCAAAACCTTTCATCATGTCCCCAGTGAACTTTCAGAATAAATTCGGAAGTAGTGAGATGTGGTACAGGAACTTCCCCCTGATTCCTGCTGAAGACAAAACCTCCATCAACGGAATGAAAACGTCTCCATTTATATGACAACTGAGTATAAAATCCCATGAACCAATCTTTTTGCCAGGAAATGAGACCTTCGTCGATCTTCATGAGCCTGTCTATGGGCAAAGAACGGGAAATAATGTTCATAAAATTATCGTGCTGCATATCCTTATTATCCTGACTGAGCATTCTGAAATCAGAAAACCAGGAAAAAGTCAACATATTCCATTTTCTGTTTTTGGAAGGAATCAGCCAATTGAGTTTCGAACCATATTTCCAGGCCTGATCTTTCAAACCATAAGCAGCATAACAAGAAAACTGAACCTCTTTTGAAAACTTTTTGGTGGTCCTCATTCCTAATTTTAAACGATAGCCTTCTATCTGATTATAGCTGAAAAATTCAGAATGGTTTCCAAATTCGACCTTTCCTGCACGGATATGAGAAGTAATCATAGCATAGAGTAAACCATCCATATTTTTGTAGAAACGGGTACGACGAATAGAGTCAATCATTTCGTAAGTACCAATTCCCATGGAATCCAACTCAAAAGGTCTGAGGGAATCCCATTCCACAGAAGTAAGTTTAGAAGCTTTTTCATCAAAAGAACGATTTTCCAAATTCAAATCAGTATTGGAGAAAGAGGGTTTAAGCACAACATCATAACGCCAAATATTTTTACGGATTCGGATCTGATTTTTACGTTCTTTATTCTTTTTACCACCAAAATCAAAAAAAGCAAATGCCACTTTAGCATTCATAGACTCTTTTTCTTTTAGCCAAACATTTTCCGAGGTATAAGTATAAGTCTGATTCCCTTGTAATTCCTTAATAAAATTAAGCGCGATATGAGGAGAAATTTCATATTCAATTTCAGAAATCCCATAAGTAGAATCATGAATCCAGGCAGTACCCATGAAAGTAAAACCCTGTTTAGATTTTCCCACAAAAGTGAGCTCATAATATTTGTCGCCTTCATTGAGAGTACTATCAGTCAAAAAATAGTTATAACTCAGATTAGCGGTTGAAGCGAAAGGGCTGACGAAGGACTTTCCTGTAAGGATAATTAAATCCTTATAAAAATCCATTTCATCCAATTCGTTACCAATAAAATCAGTCAGCGATTCATTATCCATTCCTGACATCTGATCAGCGAGCACCCGGATTTTTTTCTTAAGCGGTTTTTTTTGATATTTGACCTCTTTAATGGTCTCTTTAATCATTAAAGGAAGAAAAGGCGTTCCGTTATTATCTGTTTGTATATAATCGTCAATTACAGAGAGTGGTTTCAATAGAAATTTGAGACCTATTATATTTTTATTTGGATTGAACCAATCGAAACCTGTTTGCGCGTAGTCGGTATATTGGTAAGAAGAAAGATTAGAAATAGAATTAGCAGATCGGTTTAACATTACTTTTCGCCAAAGAGAGATCGCAGCAGTATCTTTTTCAGATTTTTTTCGTTTTACACTGACAGTAGCCGTTCCGAGATAAATGTCGGATTCCAGCAGTCGGATATTAAGTTCTTGTTCCTGTCCGGTGAGTATAGGTAAAGTAAGCGTAGTATATCCCAGGAACACAACTCGTAGACTGTCAGGATTTGAACTACTTTCCAGCCTGAAATTACCATTCTGATCTGTGTAGACACCAGAACCTCCTCCCAAAAAGAAAACATCAGCAAACGGGAGGATTTCACCAGTCTTAGAGTCAGTTACATTACCAAAGACAATAGTATTAGGTTTATAATCCTGAGCAATGATGCAAGAGAATGAAAAAAATAAAAAACCTGTAAATGCAAAAAGAAATTTGTAGAGTTTCATAGCTGATGAATAATACAGAGGACAATAAAACTAAAACAAACAACTCGATTAAATGTTCATCTTTCAATCAAAAATTACAGGAATCTTATAATTTTTCCGGAAGTAACTTTATTATCTCATTTCTTTTTGATCTTAAAGATTCTAATTTTTTCTTTTTAAATAAATTAAAGTAATGAAATCTGATTTTTAATAGAAAATTAAAATCTATGCTAATTGTATTAAAAAAAGAGAGCATAAAAAACAGCAAGGGAACTAAATAAATATATCTATTGAGAAAAAACGTAGAGAAATAAATAATCAGTAAAAGATAAACAGACCAGTTGATAAAGCTATACACTAAAGTCATCGGTGACCAGAATTGCATATTATTAATGGTTTTTTTTCTTAAAACCCTGCTAAGCATATTGGGTAAAAAGCCTGCAAGCCTCCCCATAAAGGAAAAAGGTAATAAAAAGATAAAAAAAGCCAGCGAAAAAAAAGAGGGTGATCGCTCAACAGGAACGACCTCATCCTTTAATTGTAATTCATCCAATAATTTAAAATAATCATCCGATAAAACTTTAAGTCTGTTCTTTAAATTTTCATTTGCGCCGTTAATAAAAAAAACAATATTCTTTTCCATATTCAACCTTGAACTGTCCTTGTTAAAATATGAAAAATCATCCGGAAAATGATCTGTACGTTTCACAATCAATAATTTTTCTATCAAATCATCATCTTCAACTCTATCAATCAACAAGACATTCCGGGCAACAGCATCTTTGATGTCAGCGGTAAATTTTCTTACCGCTTCTCTTTCATCCTGAAGATACAACTCTTTATAATTCAGTGCATTCAATTTTTCACCAAACTGAATCATGACCTCAGACCGATATTTTTTATTATAAGTAAAATTAACTCCCGTTGGCAAAATGAATACATCCTTTTCAAAATTGTGATGAGCCGCAGTCATCAAAGCAAGGCGTGCGGTACCCGTTTTAAAATTCATAAGGCGCTTTTCAGAAGAAGATTTTCCTTCAGGAGTAATAAAAAACATATGCCCATCCAACAAAGTTCGTTGAGCATCAAGGAAAACCTGTTTATTCTTAGCAATTTTTTTAAAGCCCTCCTCCTTTCTCCAAACCGGCAGTACATGCATCTGACGGAATAAAAAAGGGAAAAATTTGTTTCTGTCGAACGACCCTGCCCCTGCCCAAAAAAATACAGAACGCCTTTGTAAAGCAGCAACTAAAATCTGTTCCATAAAAGCTGTTGAGTGATTTGAAACAAGGAGTGTTATTTCTTTTTCAGGAATATTTTGCTGACCTGACCAATAAATCCTTCTGTAATAAAAGAAAAATAATATCCTCAATGGCAATCTTAAAATTTGATAAATCATAATTGATAGTTTTCTTTGTATATTTGAAAACACAAAGAGAGATTAATAAATTAAACGAATGTTCAATTTAAATAAACTCAATAATCGTTCAATTTATAGGTTCATTCAAAATATTAACACTATTTTAACAAAAAGGAAGTACTTTCAGAAAGAACAATACAGTAAAGATAATGAAAGAAATGATCAGTGTAGCAGAAGCCAGGCAAATAGTAAGACAATTAAAATTTGAAAACAGAGTAAAAAGTACAAATTTAAAAAATGCTTTGGGATATGTTTTGGCAGAAGACCTGACCTCTCCAATACAGATGCCCCCTTTTAATCAGTCAGCAATGGATGGATATGCATTGAGACTTCATCAGAAGCCGTCATACAGGTTGATTGGAGAGGTGCAGGCAGGAAGCGCAGAAAACCCTGTTATGCAACGTGGTGAAGCAGTTCGAATATTTACAGGTGCAGCAGTACCTGATGATGCAGAAGCTGTTATCATGCAGGAAAAGACAAAGGTAGAAGGCCTGACATTGATTATTAATGAAATTATTAAAGCAGGAAAAAACATACGGCCTGCAGGAGAACAGATAAGAGAAGGACAAATCGCTATGAATTCTGGTGTCAGGCTAGGACCTGCAGCGATAGGATTTCTGGCAGGACTAGGGATAGAAAAAGTGAACATTTATCAAAAGCCCAACATATCGGTGGTAGCTACAGGCAGTGAACTTGTTGCACCGGGAAAACTTTTAAACCGTGGACAGATATATGAAAGCAATGCGATCATGTTGCAGAATGTATTAGAGGAAAACGGTTTTGAAACAGAGGAAGTAATGCAGATAGCAGATGACTATGAAAGTACACTTGAAGTCTTTGACAGACTTATTGGCAGCAATGATTTTCTGATCATATCCGGAGGAATATCCGTGGGCGATTATGATTTTGCCGGCAAGGCATTGCAGGAACTCGAAGTTAACACCTTATTCTACAAAGTTCGTCAAAAGCCGGGAAAGCCCATGTTTTTGGGACAAAAAGGAGGATGTACTATTTTCGCTCTTCCCGGCAATCCGGCAGCGGCATTATCCTGTTTTTATCAATATGTTTTAACTGCTTTGAAGCAATTTTCAGGAGAAACAACCTTCAGCTTGCCCAAACTTTCATTGCCTTTGAAGCATGAATATCATAAAAAGGGCAACCGGGCACATTTTCTGAAGGCAAGAATCGAGGATAGACAGGCCTTGATACTGAGTAAACAAAGTTCTGCTATGTTGCACAGTTTTGCCACTGCCGATGCAATGATATACATACCGGAGGACCAAAGTTATACTGCTGCCGGGGAATTGGTGGAAGTGAGTTTGTTGCCTTTTGGAAAGTGTCACCTTTTGGAAAGGTAGGGCTTTTAAAATTATGAATTTTGAGTTATCAAATATGAAATATTTTAAGTTTTTATTATTGATATTGTTCATTGTATGTTCCTGCAGGCAAGAAAAGCGGGAAGTGCTGAGAATAGCGGCGGCAGCCTCAGTGCAATATGCACTGAAGGCCCTGATCGATGACTTTGAAAAGAGAGATTCTGCGAAGGTGCAATGCATCATCAGTTCTTCGGGCAAACTGACTGCACAGATAACTCAGGGTGCCCCCTATGACCTTTTTCTTTCAGCAGATACTAGTTATCCGGGCTATTTATACCGAATCGGAAAAGGATCAGTCAAACCAAAGATATACGGATATGGAAAACTTGTGCTGTGGACCTGCATGGAAATCGAAAATGAAATGAATTTGCAGATTCTGAAAGATGCAAAGATAAAAAAGATTG
>CAJQOX010000072.1 GCA_905480075.1 uncultured Aureispira sp.
AGGGAGAAAACTACCGTCATCATCCGTTCCTATTATTACATCTCCACCACCGCCACTCATGTTCGGTGTTCCTGTATTTGTAAGCGCCAGTGTGCCTCTTTTTGTGATTATATACTCTGTATTTGGCAGGTCTGTTGATGCATTTACCGTTAAAAATACTGCAGCTGTGTTGATGTTCATATAAGCAGTATTCGATCCTGTTGTGATCTCAGGGGCTACAGTTGATGACATACAGCAGGTAGTTTGAGCAGCGCTTGTATTGAATAGGGTAAAGATCAAACTTAAAGTCAGAATGTATATTTTTTTCATAGTTAAATTTTTGTGAATGAAATGTTGAATCTTTAATGTAATAATATTACAAATGTTTTTCAACTTCAAAAAAAGCAGTTTGTCAGAAAAGTTAATGTATAAATTTTGTATTAAAGTAATATAGGAATTTTTTTTTTTGGTTAAAAATAAAAAACTTTGAGGCCAGTTTGATTGAATTATTTTCAGATTAATATAAGAGATTATGGTAATAAGAACCTCCTTAAACGAAGTATATTGAATTCCTGAATTAATTAAATAAAATCGAATAATTGAATAAATTATAAGGAAACAGGCTTAGCACTCTGTAAGCTAATCAGTCAGGAATTCTCTGAACCAAAGTCCGGAATCCTTAATCGTCCTTTTTTGGGTTTCCCAATCTACATGTACCAAGCCAAACCGTGGGTCGAAGCCTTCCGCCCATTCAAAATTATCCATGATAGTCCATGCAAAATATCCCCGGAGGTCAATACCCTCATTTTTAGCCTTCAACACCTGCTTAAGATAACTTTGATAAAAATCGATGCGGCGTTTGTCGTGTACCCTGCCATTTTCTACCTTATCGGGAACGGCACAGCCATTTTCGGTAATCATCAGAGGGGGAATGTTTTCATAAGCAGCATATTGCTTAATAATTTTATACAATCCTTCCGGGCAGATTTCCCAGCCCATGTCGGTAATCATATCAGGGCTAATTCCTCTGTTTTTTGGTGTTTGTTCAAAAGCCCAGATATAGGGTAGAAGCACATGACGGGTAACAAATTGAGTGTAATTTTGCAACCCGATAAAGTCAAAATCAAATTTTAGTTTTTCCAGATCTCCATCCTGAACATAATTGTGAATTTTCTGCAAAAACGGGAAACCCTCTGTAGGATAACCCATTCCTAAATGTGGTTCAAGGCAAAGCCGGTTGAGTAAAATATCCATACGATGTGCGGCTTTTACATGTCGTTTTTTCTGGTTTTTCGGACTTGCATAAGCACAGGACAAGGCAGCACCGACTACACAATCCTTAACATTTTTACGCATAATCCGACCTGAAGAGGCCTGACACAGGAGGGCATGATGTATGGCTTTCAGGAACTTTTTAGGAGCAAAATACCCCGGGGCATGATACATGGCAAGATAGCCACCGAGTGTGAAGCCTATCGGTTCGTTCTGTGCAAACCAGGTTTTGACCTTATCGCCGTAGGCACGGGTTACGGTATCGGTATATTCATCAAACCAGCTGATAACATCCCGGTTGGCCCAGCCGCCCTTGTCTTCCAAAGCCTGAGGCAGGTCGAAATGATAGAGCAATATCCAGGGTTCTATGCCCAGTTCCAGACAGCGGTCAATCACCCGGTGATAAAAATCGATGCCCTTCTGATTGACTTTGCCAATTCCTTCCGGGAAAATCCGCGACCAGGAAAGGGAAAATCGGAAGATATCAAAATTCAGATACTTTATCATGCCAATATCCTGGCGATAGTTATGATAAAAATCATAGGAGACATCCGAGTTGTGTCGATTTTTGATTTTGTGGGGCTTGTTGTGCGTAAAGGTGTCCCAGATTGAAGGACCCTTGCCATCCAGGTTCCAAGCCCCTTCAATCTGATAGGCAGAGGCTGCCACGCCCCATTTAAAGTCAGGGCCAAAATCTGCTTTTTTAAAACCGGGTTTGTTCATAGCCAATAAATCCAAAGGGTTAGAAAACATTGCAGCACCAAGGGCTGAAGAGGAAAATTTTATGAATTTTCTACGATTCATTTATCAGTACTTATTTAATTTTGTAATAAGTGGTTTTTCAATCCATTCGTGTATAAAAATACTGCAAATCCAAACGAAGATAAGTATCATTATTTGGAACATTAATTTTGGTTCTGTATATCTTGAAAACCAGTGTATCAATGGAACATGGATAAGATAAGCAACATAGGAAGCATTTCCCAATCTGACAAATATGTGAGGAATGTTTAGTTTTTTTATTTTTTCAATATTTACAAATGCTATAATTATCATACTACTGCCGGTACCGGTTAAAAGGAAAGATAATGTACTGTAATAGTTCACATAGCAAAAGAATAGAAATATGCCGGAAAACAATAAAATGATGCTAATTAACAAGTTTCTGTGTGTCGTCAGCTGCTTCATTTTAAGATAAATCATAGCAGAGATACAGCCACTGACAATAAGCCAGATATTTTGTCCAAGAAAAAAATTCATTGGCGTGTTTTTTATTGAATAATCAGACCATTGAAGCAGTAAAAGTAAAAATGTTACAATCCAAAAAAAACATATATAAACAGTAGATTTGTCCTGTTTGAAAAACAAGATTACCAATGTGATTATTGCATAAAAATATAATTCATATGACAGACTCCAGGTGACAAGCAGGAAAGATTTATGTCCCGGAAAAAGAAAAATAGATTTTACTAAACTAAAATCGGCTGCTACTGTATAAATCCCAAGGATAATTAAACCCAAAAAGAACAGCCAATAAAAAGTAAAAATTCGAATTAGTCTTCTTTTTAGGAATTTTATTCCGGTTTTCAATCCTGTTCCGTGTTTTTTATAAGAAGTCAGATAGATTACAAAGCCACTGATTACAAATAACATATCTATTCCTTTGTAACTATGCTCCCATAGGTACATGTGGGCCAAAATAACCAGGCTGGCACAAATAAATCGAAGCAATTGAATAGAATGAAAATAGGGCATCTCTTTAAACGTAAATGTTTTATTTAATCAATCAATTTATTTCAAAAAATCCTTAAACCAAAGCCCGGAATCCTTAATGGTTCTTTTCTGAGTTTCATAATCAACATGTACCAGACCAAACCGGGGGCCATAACCTTCTGCCCATTCAAAATTATCCATAAAAGACCAGGCAAAATAGCCCCGGATATCTACGCCTTCTTTTTTTGCCTTCAACACATTTTTCAGATAATTCTGATAAAAATCCACCCTTTGTTTATCATGCACCCTTCCATCTTCAACCTTGTCTTTAAAGGCAGCGCCATTTTCTGTAATAATTATAGGGGGCAGGTTTTTGTATTCTGCAAATTGTTTGATTATCTGATAAATTCCTTCAGGATAGACTTCCCAACCCATTTCAGTTATGTTTTCGGGAGCAATTCCCCTGTTTTTTGCCTTTTGTTCCAGTAGCCAAACATAAGGTAGTATGTATTTTCGAACCACCGTCTGCGTGTAGTTCTGCAGACCAATGAAATCAAAATCGAATTTCACCAGCTCCATATCTCCGGGTTCTATATGTTTTTCTATACCTTTTATAAATTTAAAGCCATCGGTAGGGTAGCCCATACCAAGCAGTGGTTCTATATAGAGTCTGTTGAGCAGAATGTTGGCCCGGTGTGCTGCCTTCTCGTGTGCCTTGCCTTTGGGTTTAACCGGAGAACAGGATAGTGTGGTGCCAATATAGGCGTCAGGGACATTTTTTCGGATGATTCTCCCTCCTGTGGCCTGTACAATGGTAGTGTAATGAGCTGCCTTGAGGAACTTTCCGGGAGCAATATAACCGGGGGCATGTACTCCGGCAAAGTAGCCTACAGCAGTAAAACACATCGGTTCGTTGAGTACCATCCAGTTTTTGACTTTGCTGCCGTATTCTTTGGTTACAAATTCGGCAAAATGTGTAAACCAGTCAATGATCTTCCGGTTGGCCCAGCCGCCCTGTTCCTCCAAAGCCTGCGGCAAATCCCAGTGATAGATGGTTATCCAGGGTTCCAGACCCAATTCCAGGCAACGGTCGATGATCTTATGGTAAAAATCCACTCCTTTCTGATTGGGTTTTCCGGTACCATCAGGAAAAATTCGGGTCCATGCCAGCGAAAAGCGGAAGACCTGAAAGTTCATCTCTTTGATCAAAGGGATATCATCATGATAACGATGATAAAAATCGCAGGCCACATCTCCGTTGTCTTTGTTCTTGATTTTATTGGGTTTGGAATGTGTCATGTGGTCCCACACAGAAGGACCCTTGCCATCTTCGTTCCATGCACCCTCTATCTGATAGGCAGCAGTGGCTACTCCCCATTTGAAATCAGGGCCAAAATCTGATTTGTTGAAATCCGGATTATTCATAGCCAATAATTCATAAGGGTTTGAAAAAAAGGTAGCACTCAAAGCAGCGGAAGAAAATCTGATGAAGTTCCTGCGGTTCATATTATAAATTCTGTTTAATTTTATAATCTCTTAAATTAGATAATTATGCAATAATAAATTAATTATATGCATTTTTTGAACAGGGTACTTTTATTTTTATTGTAAAAAACGGTAAATCATATAATCAGCAGTCCAAAACGCTGAAATATCTTGTCTTTATTATTATAATGAAAAAGATTGTTTAATTAATAATTGATTATAAAAGCAATGATTAAAAAAAAAGGTTTTCACAGAATTTGTATTTTATGTACTTTTGGAGGATTGATAAATCTTTCCTGTTTTTGGGATTATGATACTTTAGCTATGGAAAATGAAGATTTTCCAGGTATAACAGAGTTGATTTCAGGAAAGTTTTTAAGACATTCTACCGCATTTTATACATGGCGGATAAAAGACAGGGAATTAAAAATTAATACCTATCCCGACAGTCTCAGTCTGTATGATGACCTTGCTGTCGCTTATTCAAAAATAGATAGTAATACGAAAGCGATCGAGATCATTATGAAAAAGGAGACAATTAAGCCCGGGCTTTATGAAACCTATGCTAATATGGGCACCTTCTGTTTTCACGATGGTCAGACAAAAAGAGGAATTAAATACATTAAAAAGGCACTGAAAATTAACCCGGAAGCGCATTTCGGCAGAGAAGCTTATCAGCTGAGACTGGCAGAATATGTATTGACCAAAAAAATAAACGGCAAAATGATATTGCCCCTCGATGATACAGAAAGGTATGGAGGTGATGTTTTGAAGGTAGTTGGATTTATCCAAAACTTTTATACTTTTCTTTTAGAAAAGTATAATTCAGAGAATAAAAAAGATGAAAAATCACTCCCCGGGGAAGAATTGAAAAAAGCTATAAAAGGTGTGATGGGTATGATGAAATTCGGGAATTACGACGCTCCTGTGTTATTGGAAGCACTGGGGGATTTGTTGCTTAGTGAGGGCAAGGAAGCAACACCTAGAAACCTTGCTGCAAGGGCTTTCCTCAGAGCTTCTCAAGTAGTAAAATCAAAAACAGCCTCTAAGGTTTATTTGAAAAAAGTCAGCGTTGTCCTGAGGCATCTTAAAATATTGAAAACCGGAAAGTTGTATTCTGAGAAACAACTAAGAAAAGAGTTGAAGGTTGAAATCGAAGCCGGAAATCTTTTTTATCAAAGCATTATAGATAATGAAAAAAAATGGATTGCGGAGAACAAAAATCCCGAGGAGGAATTCAAAAAGGAATACTACAATAAAAAATCTGAGATTTTAACTGACACTTTGGATAAGGGCAATAATGTAAACAAAAACAATAAGTCTGACCATTTGGATGTTATTTCAGCTTCATCAAATGAAAAAGATAATACTACTTTTTTGTATCTTTTCTTTATCTTGATCAGTACCCTTATGCTGTTTCTTTTTTTTAGACGCAGATTCAATAAATAAACCATTAATGTACTAACTATGAAGAATCTTATTTTTCTGGTCCTTTTCCTGTTTTCGGATATTGTTTATGCTTCAGAAATTCTTAGTGTTAAATTAGAAGACGGAGAGGTAATTAATGCAAGACTCTGTATGCCGGAAGACAAAGCTTCTGTTCCATACCTCGTGTTGTTTATTCACGGAACCGGCCCTTCTACCTATCTCAACAAAAGAAAAATGGGCGATAAGACCTTCAATTATTACGATCTGTTCGCTCAGGAATTCAACAAGGCAGGAATAGGTTTTCTATCCTACAACAGAAGGGGTGTAACAATGTCTGACATTCCGCCAATGTACGATAAGGTTGACTCAGTGAAATATGCCCAATACCTGCCAATGACAGAAGTTGCAGATGTGGAAGCAATTATTTCTCAACTGAAAAAACGTAAAGACTTAAAAAAGACAAAAATTATTCTTCTTGGATGGAGTGAGGGGACTATTATTTCCACCCTGATAGCCGAACGAGAAAAAGTGGAGGTGGAAGCATTATTGCTCTGCGGATATGCCAAAGAAAACCTTTTTGATATTATTAAATGGCAACTCAACGGCGGTTCTTCAATGATGAATGTTTGTAAATGCTTTGATTCTGACAACAATAAATTCATAGTGCGCAGCGAATATGAATCGGAAGCAAAAGTAGCTACTTATTGTCGGGAGAAATTGTTTGGCGGAGTAGACTTCAGTATTATGGACCGTGTAGCAGATTCTATTCTCGATGCAAAAGATTTTAAGGTGCAGGTAGAAGAATATTATAATATGCTGCTTCAAAAAACAGAAGAAGGAGATAACAGCTGGATATGGGACAACTATTTTAAGATAACGACTACGTGGCTGAAGCAACATTTTAAGTTGGAGGCCAATAAGTCCAGGATGCTGCGATTGGATTTGCCAGTGTATGTTTTTCACGGTACGATGGATGCAAACACTTCCGTTGAAGGAGTCTATGATATTGAGAAAAGATTTAAATCGTTGGGTAAAAAGAACCTGAAATGTCAGGTTTTTGAGGACCACGACCATGACCTGAATTTTTCTGAATGGTTGAAAAACGGAGGATTATCTTATGGGATACAGGCAATTTTTGATGAGACAAAAAAAATAATTGATTAATTTATTTAATAAATTAAACCATTTCATGTTGATGTAGTCATAGGCTCGTATTAAAAAAAACTATTAATATGAAGTCCTGCTTTTTTACTACAGCAATTTTGTTGTTTTCTGTGTTCTCTGTTTGTTCTCAATCCTTTACTCTGAATGTCAGCAGCGCTTATGGTGGTGGTGTTTATAACGAAGGAGATACTATATATGTTTGGGCCAATCCCGATTTCAACAATAATACTTTTGACGGCTGGGGGGGTACTGCCGTAAGTTATATGCTCGAACCTAATGAATGGCTAAGCCGAATTGTTGTTCCTGCAGGTACAGGTATATCCAATTTAACAGCCTCAGCTCAATTGGCAGATATTTCATCTTCAACTATTTTTTTTTCAAAGAATATTATTCTTCCATCTTTAAACGGAACTACCACTTCTGCAACAGCTAAAAGTGTGCATTTCAGAATTCCCCAAAACCCCAAAGGCATCATTTTCTGTTTTCATGGCACGAATGGTTCCGGTCTTGGATTTACCAATGACATAGAGAAGGCTTCCTTTTTTAAATCCGGAGTACTCAGAGATTATATTATGGTAGCAACTGATGCCAATGAAAAAACAATGGGCGATCAGGATGGGGACACAAAGAAGCGATGGCAGATCTTAAATGGAACTATAGATAACCTCAGCAATAATATAGACCTGCAGATTATTCAGGCACTTAAAGATACAATTACCAATCGCAGGTCCCTGCCCATCACTTTCCCATGTTTTGCACTAGGCGTATCGAACGGAGCAAATTTTGCCGACCTATGTGCTGCAGCCCTTGGATTTAATGCATCCGGGCATATTACGGGCAACGGTTTACCCGCAGTATATAATCGGGCAGATTCTAAACCTGTTATTTTTATACAATCGGAAAATGATCAACACGACAATGCCATGCCGGCAGTTCCTGTAGCCAATCACAATACATTATTGTCCAGAAATATTTCTTCTGAGATGTATTGGCACAGAAAAACACCGGTTTATAAATACCGCTTTGTAAGAAATTATGATATGTTGGTCACTCCTGCCGTCTCAGATTCTATTTTTCAAAGAATGCAGAATACACCGGGCTTGCTCAATTCAGATAACATTATACAAGTGGCAGAATTATCACAGATGCCTGCCAATTTGTTTGATAATCTTGGGCTTTCTAATCCTGTTATTGCCGATTGTGAAAATCAACTTAAGGTAATTAATGCAGACCATAAATTTCACAGTCACTACAATAACAGGATACTCGATTTTTTTGATCAGCATTTAACATTTGCTACCGACCTATATGAAATTGAAGATGCCCCGAGTGTTCCAATCTATCCCAATCCTGTTTCATCTGTTTTATATTTAGAATCAGATAATCCGGAAATTATAATACAATTATATTCGGTGGACGGGCGATTAATTTATGAACAGATTAATGGCAATGCAATAGATGTCAGTACGTTTTCAAAAGGAATATACTTTTTGAAAATAAAAACCGGAGATTCAGAACAGATTAAAAAAATAATAAAAAAATAAATTCTCTTAGATTTGACCTCGTATTATTTTGTATCATTGCATTTGAAAAAAAACTATCAGATGGGGTTAATGGAATATATTGTCAGGTTCTTTCTAAAAGTAAAGGGAATAAAAAAGATTTTTTCTCAGGACCCGATACCGTATAATAAATTGAGAAAAGATGATTGTTTTACGCCATCCCAAAAAATGTTGAGAGGGCAGGAGATTCACACTTTTAAAATCCATGAATCTGTAATATCCGTAGTCGATCCCAAACAGCAGTCCGGGAAATTAATCATTTATTGTCCCGGAGGCGCCTTTGTCTGTGGACCTTCTGCCCTTGCATTTCAAAATATAGCATTGATCGTTGAAAAGACAAAAAGTATTGCATGGCTTGTTAATTATCCCAAGGCACCGGAACATGATATACAGACAATTTCAAAAAATACAGATGCTGTATATGCAGAAGCATTGAAACATTACAGTGCATCCGATATCATTCTGCTTGGTGGATCTGCCGGTGGAAATCTGATTCTTTCGCTGACTCAGCGATTGATAAAAAACAAGATTCCCTGTCCTTCAAAACTGATAGCTATCTGTCCTGTAGCTGATGCTACTCTTTGCAATCCTGAAATTGAAGATATCGATAAGACAGACCCTGTTCTAAGCAAAAAGGGTGTGCTTTCTGCTAACAGAATGGCTGCCCGTAATCTGTCATTGAAAGATCAAATGATTTCTCCGGTTTACGGGAGTTTTGATGATTTTCCTGAGACATATTTGTTTGCTGCAGAGCAGGATATATTGACTCCGGATATTCTTTTGCTATATAAAAAGATGAAAAAAGAAACAGTAAATGTAGAGATGATATATGGCGAAAAGAGGATGCATATATGGCCTTTTATTCCTTTTTTGAAAGACTCAACAGCATCACTACATTTGATAATAGATTTAATTTCAAAAAACTAAAGAGTTAAAAAAGTTGATATTAGTATTAATTTTTATTCAAAATTTTTGAATCAATTCTTTTATTATAAAGAAAAATAACGTAGATTACACTCTACTGTTCTTCCCATACATTTTTTATAAATGACAATTATTGTTAAATAGATTTTTTTTAGAAGTAAAAATTTATTTTAATATCACCCTTAAGAGTATAGTTTTTATATCTAAAACAGAGACAAAAGGCATTGTTCTAAATATATGGTTATTGAAAAAATGTTAAGAATTAACAATTTGTTATTAATGCATAAAATAGATACAATTTGTATTATTGATGATGATCCGATACATGTATTTACAACTAAGAGGGTACTCAAAAATTGTAATTTATGTGCGAGGATAATTACATTCGAGGATGGGAAAGTAGCTTATGATGCTTTGTCAGAAATAAGTCAGGTAGGTGAAGATTTACCAGATCTTATTCTTTTGGATTTAAATATGCCTGTTTGGGATGGTTGGGATTTTCTTAATGAAATAAAAAAAATAAACTTTTGTAAGGATATAAAAATATTTATAATCTCAAGTTCTCAAAGTCCTGAAGATGTCAATAAATCAAAACACTATGAACAGGTTAGTAGTTATATATTTAAACCATTCTCTGTAGAAAAACTTAAAGCTGAATTAGCAGATTTGTAATCCCCCTTTCACTTATTTGCTTGTATGAAAATATCAAACATCTTACTTTTTACATTATTCAACTTTTGTTGGATAAATGTTTTTGGCCAGTTCAAAAATATTCAACTGAATGCTTTCGGGCATTTGGAATATACTCTTGAACATGAGCATCAAAAAATTAATTCTTTTTTTAGTCTTGGCGAGCATGATATATTTGTTCAGGCTAAGATTACAAAAAGGATATCCTTTTTGGGTGAATGTACTGTTAAGTATGATCATGCCTCCTCTTCAAAGTTTACAGTAGGCCTTGAAAGAGCACTTCTGAAATTTAATCTCAACAGCAAAAATTCAGTAATTGTAGGAAAGATACACACTCCTGTCAACTATTGGAATGATGTATATCATCATGGCAGGGTGTTTTTTCCCGTTATTGACCGACCTTTATCTTTCAATTATTTTGTTCCTATACATACTACAGGTATACAGTTGCAGGGTCAGAATATAGGTAAGTTTAAATTTGGTTATGATATAGTTGCAGGAAACAGTGTGAACTCAACGGATGTTTTTGAAGAAGGTTTTACCCCTGCTATTGCTGTAGCATTTCATTTTAAGCCCATTGTTGGCATGCGAATTGGAGCTTCATATTATTATGATTATATGGAAGAAAATGGTCATGGCGCTCATAGTGGTCACCAAAACAATTCTCATTCCGGTCATGCTATGTACAAAGATGAATTGTATTATCATACTACCTGTTTCTCATTGGCACTTTTTCAGGAAAAGTTTGAAATCCTCAATGAATTTAGTCTAAATGTTACTGTAACAGATACTTTAGGGACAGCGATTAATTATAGTAATTTTATTTATTTAGGATACATTATCAAGGAAAAACATGTTCCATTTATTGTTTTTGATTTTATAGACATAGCGTCCAACGATTTACATTCATACCCACTGGAAAGACTCAAATTAGGCTTTGGTTATAAACATATTTTTAGTTACCTCATAAATCTTAAAGTACAATTCGAATATTATTCATCTTTTAATACATTTAACAATCCTGTTCATCATATGAACAAATTGGAATTACAGGTTCAATTAGCCTATGGTTTTTAAAAAAATTGAAATTTGTTAAAATTATATTTCATATTACTTTCTTTTGTTTATGTTTTAAATATAAACGCTCAAACTACCCAAAACGATATATTTGTTATTGGGAACAATATCGGATTGCAAAAAATGAATTTTGATGAGGTGAAGAGTGTATTCAGGGGAGAGGAAGCAATGTGGGGTAATAATGAAGGCGTAACTGTTGTACTACCTTCTTCTAAGTCTGAATTTTCTGTACTTGTGGCTAAAAAATTTTTTGATTTATCTCCAATGGGTATGAAAAGATACTGGTTGGGTCTGGTTTTTCAAGGTCGGGCAAACCCGCCTCGGTTTCTTGAAACTAATGAAGAAATCATTTCTTATGTCAAAAAAAATTCAGGGTCAATAGGAATATTATACTGTACTAAAGATAATATCCCCAAGTCCTTAATTATTGAATTAAACTATTAATATGGTTTCTTTCTCTGGTTTATCATTTCGGATTTGGTTGCCTTTTGCTTTAAGTATAACATTATTTATACTTGCAGCTGCTTTTTATTACCCTTCGAAGCAAGAGTTGCTTTTTTATGAAAATACGATATCAAAAAATAAAGAACTAGCCAAAACGGTTGCACTAGGTGTAGAACTGACTTTAAGTTCTGATAATTTTTCCGGATTAAAAAAGACTATAGACCTTGCTACTTCCTCTTCTGAGTTTGAATTTATTTCAATTGTCGAAATTGTTGACAAAGAAGAGGTGGTGTATCTTGTGAACCCTGATACATTTAACAGGGAATCCATTCTGAACAGAGATGAAAAATCCTTTATTTATGAAACCTATCCGATCGATTCTGAATTGATGAATGGATATGTTTTGATTTGTTTATCAAAAAATGAAATTCAAAAAAATATATATGCAATTAATCTACCTGTGTATTTATTTCTTGCCATCCTTTTGATTGTTTCATTAATTCTATTCCTTTTTATTGCAAATTCAGTTTCAAGACCTGTAAGGAACCTTAAAAAAGTCGCTAATTCTTTGGAAAAGGAAAATTATGACATTGCGATACATACGATGAATGGTAATGATGAGATATCTAATTTGAATAATGCCTTTATAAGTCTGAGAGATACTCTTAAAAATGCAAAAAAACGTAATGATCAGTTTAACAAAGAATTGGAAACTCAGATAAAAAGGAGAACTCAGGATCTTCAATATACAAGAAATGAACTTTTAAGAGCTCAGAGGTCAGCTAAAATGGGAATTTTTGAATTCAAAGTAACAAATATGGAATGGAATCTTTCTCCTTCTGTATTAGATATATTGGATGTGCATACAAAAGTGGGGACTGGTAGCTGGTTAAATTTACTTGAAGTAAATTCAAGGGCGGAAATTATTAATTATTTTAAAGACTCCAATTACTCAGCTGTTTTTACCAAAGATTTCAGACTGGTTTTTAAAGATACAGACAAATCAGATATTTGGATAACTATTGTTGGAGAACCCCGTTTTAATGATGACAATAACATAATATCAGTATCCGGGACAATTCAGGATATCACTCAGAGGAAGATTTATGAGAATGAAATAAATAAATTATCTTTAGTAGCTACCAAAACTTCAAATAATGTTATCATAACAGATGCAGATGAAAAGATTATATGGGTAAATGATGCCATGTTGAAATTGTCTGGCTATGATTATGATGAAATTATAGGTAAAAGTCCAAGAATGTTTCAGAATGATAAAACCTCTAAAGAAACCAGGAAAATCATTAAGGATAAAATGATTGATTATGAGGAGGTTAATTGTGAAATTCTGAATGTCGATAAAAGCGGAAATGAATATTGGATTGACCTTAATATTGTCCCTTTATATGGAGAAAATAATGAGCATAATGGTTTTGTTGCCGTTCAAAATGATATAACGAACAGAAAAAAATTCGAAAAGGAAATTCTGGACATAAATAACAGGCTTGAGAGTATTCTTAACGAAATTAACGATGTGGTTTGGTCGGCTGATTATGCTGATTTCAGAACTACTTTTATTACACCTTCAGGTGAACAGCTTTACGAATTTCCTAATGAAGCCTGGGGAAATAACAATAAGTTATGGGAAAAAATTATTTTTCCGGAAGACAATCATGTTATTAAGAAAGTGAAAAATGAATTGAAGAATAAGAATTCTTTTGATGTTACCTATCGGATTTTTACGCCTGACAATAAAATAAAATGGATTCATAACCGCGGGAAAATAATAATGGATCAAGAAGGGAATAAAATTAGAATAGATGGTATGGCAACAGATATTACTGAAGTTAAAAAGTCTGTGGAAAGACAAAAGCAGTTTATCAAAGAAGCGCCTTCTGCTATTGCGATGCTTGACACTGATTTGAAATATATTTCATATTCTGATAAATGGATAACCGATTATGAATTGAGTGAGATGGATTTGCTGGGACTTTCTCATTATGATGTTTTTCCAAATATTGAAAAGGAATGGAAAAGCATTCTGAATAATTGTCTTGAAGGGGGGAACTATTCTCATGATGAAATTAAATTTCAATTGTCTGATGGACGTCATATATGGTTAAAGTGGAGAATCAAGCCATGGTTTTCTGACAAGAATATTATTGGCGGGGTGATTATGATGACAGAAGATGTAACAAGGCTTAAAGAGTCTAAGGAGGAGGAACTCAGAAATATTCTTAAATTGACACAATCACAGAATCACAGACTCAAAAATTTCGCTCATATTGTTGCACATAACTTAAGGTCTCATTCAGGTAATATTCAGTCTTTGCTTTCTATTATGATGGAAGACCATCCTGAACTTAAAGAAGATGAACTTGCTGTTATGCTTAATGATTCATCCGATAATCTAATGGAGACTATTGGGCACCTTTCTGAGGTTGCAGCTATGAATGTAAAGGAAAATGTCAAGTTTGCAGAGGTGAACCTTTATGAAACTCTTGAAAAAGCCATTAAAAATGTTTCTGCTTTGGCATTAAATTATAATGTTGAAATAATTAATTCTGTTTGCAAAACGGTTAATGTTGATGGTTTGCCAGCTTATTTCGATAGCATATTCCTTAACTTTCTAACTAATGGAATAAAATACCGGTCTGACAAAAGGGATAGTTTTATTAAAATTGATTATAGTATCACTGGAGACTTTATTACGATTGACATTGAAGACAACGGGCTGGGAATTGACATGAAGCGGCACCGAAGTAAATTGTTTGGAATGTATAAAACTTTCCACAAAAATGAAGACTCGCGGGGTATTGGTTTGTTCATTACTAAGAATCAGATTGAGGCAATGGGAGGTAGAGTTGAAGCTAAATCTGAAGTTGATAAAGGGTCTGTTTTTTCTATTATATTGAAAAAAAATCACTCTCTTGTTTAATTTATTCCCCCTTTGGAGGCGATTTTTTTGATTGCTTTTGAATGGATTGCTGACTGTCCTTCAAATACTAATTTTCAACTCAGATTCCAGCATAATATGTATAGTCAGACTGTAGTGTTTTGTCATTTGACTGTTTTTAATTCAGAAAGAGAAGATAGTAAAAACAGAAAGCAGAAAATTTGCTTAGCGAATTTTCTGCTTTCTGTCATATAATGAAGTCGAACAATAATTAAATTACTTGACCACCACTTTTTGATTCTCCACATTTGCTAACCATGCAGCGGCATTTTTTACATAACGACCAGTTCCGGCGGTATCCCAGTTGCAGTACAAACGGGTAAATCCACCATCAAAAATGGCACGACGTCCATCCTGTTCGTACACTGCTGTAACCAGATTGCCTGCAGAACCCCACACTAAAGGAGTCATATGCTCATTATTGTCTATTGTTGCAATAGTGATACCTTCAAAAAGGTAGTTCATGCCTGTGGTAATCAAGTGGTTTTGAAGAATTCCTGACTTGTTTTTCTTGTCTTTAAGTTGCACACTTTTTCCCCCCGAAAGATTGCCGTTCATCGTGATATCGAGCAAGGCAGCACCTACATAATTGGCATCGGCATAGTAAGGGGCATTGTCTCCCCATATGTAAACTCCTTTACCACTTTCAAAAAACTCCTTTATCACAGCCAGGTGTTCTGCATTCAAGCGCTGATCGGAATTGGAAATTATCCACAACTGATTGGCTTTTTTGAGCTTTTCTCTGAGTTCTTCAGGAGTTGGAGGATAGTTCATCCACCGGTAAACGCCAAAACCTTTTTCTGCCAGCGCTTTTTTGGGTTTTTCGAAATCAAAATTTTCACCGGTATAAAAATGCAGCACGGCAATAGTTTTTCCAACAAAGGCACCATCTACTGCCAGGTCATATTTATTGCTTGTAGCATTTCCGTATTTGTCTACTGCCACCTTTTTTCGTTCTACCCTTACCTCTTTCATACTTCCGTCTTTTTGTTTTTGCAATTCGAGACGATAAGACCTGTTGGCATCCCGCAATGCAGAAGCATCCTCTTCATTTATCTCAGGCGATGCATAGGTGGATTCCCCATTCTTTAATTTGATACTTGAAATAGATACCCTGGCTTTTTTTCGGGCTTCTTTACGAACACTTTCATCTTTACTGTAAAGGTCACTGTCTTCATAAATAATATTCTGTCCTGCGCATTTATTGTATTGTGCTATGCTGTCTGTACTCAGAGAGAACATAAAGAGGGCGGCAAACAATAGTGTTAATTTTGAGATCTGTGTTTTCATCTTTGATAATTTTTAAATTTTGAATAATAAATATTGTTGTTACTGAGTAGCATAACAGATAATTATTGAGTTATTATTCTTTACATATGATTTGTTACATTTTATTGTTATTGGAAGTTTTCTAAATGCCTGTTGTGATTATGTAGATGTGATGGTTCTTGTTTTTGGTGTATGTTCATCGGTTTTTATTTTTTGAAAGAGAAATACTTTTGATATCATTTTATAAAACTTTTTCATTTACAGACTTACAACAGTCTGTTCCGGTTGATTGAATCAGATTATTACTTGTTCAGACCTTTTATCAGAAAACAAAAATATTTTTTTAACATGTTTGAAGCAACATTGATTTTGAGAATGTAATGAAATATTGTAGCTTTAGCCGGTCTATTTAAAGATAGAGGAAGTATACAGGATATTAGCACATCATATGATGCTGATTCAAGTTATTAAAGGTTTTTAAGATTTAAATTTTACAATGATATGAATAAGTGGAGGTCGCCAAGGTTTTGGTTGAAATGGACTTTAAGCGTGTTTTTAGTTTTAATAATACTTTCAGGTACTGCTTTAGCTGTTGTGTACTGGAAACAAGACAAGGTTGTTCAGCAGTTGTTGGAATATTCCAATGAACACTATCATGGTAAAATAGAACTGGAGGGTAGTCACATCTCCCCTTTTGCGAACTTTCCCTATATCTCTATCGACCTTGAAGGTCTGAAAATATTCGAGAGCAAGTCTGAAGGTGAAAAACCAATTGTAGCACTCGATGATGCTTATCTGGGTTTTGATCTCTGGAAGATCATCAGTGGTGAATATAAGCTCAAATCAATATACTTAAGTGATGGTTATCTTAAGTTTATTCTGCATGAAGATGGAGAGTTCAATATCATCCGGGCGTTAATGCCCTTAGATACTGCAACGGTAGAAGATGAAAATCCCTTCAGGTTAGAAATGGAAACCATTAAGTTGCACAATGTGGATATTCATAAATTTAATGAGACGACAGGTATAGATCTTGATGTTTTTGTCAACGATGCCAAAGCACAGTTGGCAATCAATGATGCACACACAATGATTGATCTGGATAGTCGGTTTGAGATGAATCTGATACAGAATGGTGACACCTCCTTAATTAAGCACAAGCATTTTGAGTTAAACTCAAAAGTAGATTTTGATTCAGAAAAACAACTGATCAAATTATCTCCGTCCAAAATAAAACTGGAAATGGGAGAGTTTAATATTGAAGGATTTTTTGATATTGCCAATAATCAATATGTCGATATTAAAGCAGAAGGTACCAAACCGAATTTTGACTTATTGATAGCCTTTGCACCTGAGGAGTTGATCCCTACTTTGAAAAGTTACGAAAACAGGGGAGAGGTTTATTTTGAAGCAATCGTTAAGGGGAGTACTATGAATGGTTCCTTTCCGAAAATCGATGCTCATTTTGGTTGTAAAAAAGGCTTTATTCAAAACAGCC
>CAJQOX010000073.1 GCA_905480075.1 uncultured Aureispira sp.
GCATTGGAAAAATTGATTGCTGCAGTAGAAGAATTTTCGGTACAGACACACTTTATGAGTAGCGAAAAGGCAGGTGTAGCCTCAGGGACACCCCTCGATGAAAATTCCCGAAACGGAATCATTCTGCATGCTCTCTCAAACAATAAAATGAATACCACTCTGAAGGTTCTGGAAGCAGTTTATGAGGATTATATTGATCAGTTGTTTATTATTACTGAAAAGAAAAAAGAAAAAGTGACCGGGACAGGTGCCAAGTTAAAAGTTGATTTAACGGATTTGTTTAATAAAATACCTTATAAAAAGAATACTGAAACAGAACCTGTAAAAATAGAGGAAGGGAAAAAAAGAAAAATACCTCTTAAGTTAGATTGGTCCTTTCAGGCCTCTGTGGATTGTGCTTTTAATACTTCAAGTCTGAATTTAGCAATTTCTAAAGAAGACAAAACTAAAATTATTGAAAAATGCACAATGGGTTTTTTCAGACAAACCACAGTAGTTAATAATTTTAATTCGGCCTTAACAGCAATTAGTATTGCAGCGGACAATAAAATTGATATAGGGTATGGGTTACATTTTACTGCTAAAATGGATCTGTTTAAAATTCAAAGAGCAGCAAGTAAAGTTGCTGAAGGAGTTTTTGACATAAAAGTTGATCCTGTTAGTATAACTTTTATGTTAACCGGAAACTGTATTGAATTGTTAAAACATATGTTTTCTGATTATGCTGATTTACTTAATTACAGAGAATGTAACCTGAAAGTCAGTATAAAAATATCGATATCTTTGGATAAATACAAGTTGATCGAAAAACTGATCAAAAATACTGCTGATAAGAAAATAATAGATGAAATTAAGAAAGAAGCTGACGAGTTCGTTAAAACCGGAGAAGATTTAGCAAAGGAAAATTCAAAGCTAAAAAAATCAAAATTATTAAGAGACAAGGATGCCGTAAAAAAATCAACCAGTAAGTGTAGGGAATTTGCTGGTAAATTTAAGAAGAATACTGATAAATTATCAAAATTATATTCTAAATTAGGTACACCGGTTGCTAAGGAATCCGGAAGAAGAATTATAGCTAAAGCTGCAATGAAAGTTTCGACGAGGTTGTTATTAAAAGCTATTCCAATTGTTAATGTTTTATCAACTATTTACGATATCTGTACTTTTGCTTATTGGATATATAATTATTACTGGAGCGCGCCACAGTTTGAAAAAAATGTTGACCCTGAATTAGAAAAGTTTAAGGAGTTAACAAAAAGGGAAAGAAAAGATGCACGAACGGATATGAGAGAGAAAGCTTTTGTGGTATTGAAATCCTGGGATGCCCTGCCAAATAATACTAATGGAATGTATTTAGCTCTTGGTGAGGGACAAAGATATTTAAGATATCCTGTTTATTTGAAATTTTATGAAGACAGTTTTTGTTATAAAAAATATAAAGATGATACTGCATTGGTATTTGAAAGTGGAAAGGAAATAGCTGGTGCAGGAGAACGAATAAATTTTGAGTTTTTTCATGAGGAATTTAGTCTGGCTGAATCACTGGCTAAAAAATATTTCAGCACTAATAATCATGGTGCTCTCAAATTTGGTTCTGATTCTGAGGACCTCAAACTTCATGTTAATTATCTGGATATTAAAAGAAGAACAAAACTCCAATAAGTCCACTGCCAAATAGCACAGTAAAATTATTTGTAAATGAACAGAAATTTATCAGAGTAAGAAAGGAGAAAGAATTGAAATCAGCCCGGTTTTTTTTGGAACGGCCTGAGGAAATAAATGAATAAAGAAAAGCACATAAGCAACTGAAAATTCCAAAGCTCATAAAGCACAAAAAGTCATAGCCTGCGTTCAATGAAAAGATATTATAACAAAAGCAATGGAGTAGAATCCTTTGAGATTTCAACCCACGACGGTATTGTTTTCTGTGAACATAGTATGGGCTTCGGCATATTGACATTCTGCTATTTTTTGATGCCTACATTTTTTCTTGTCTTTGGAATGACTGTCTATACTATCCTTACTGCCCTTCTTAAAACCGGGTGGGGTAGTCTTCCCTTTTATTTCCTCTTGACTACAGGAGGAATCCTGTTATTGCTTCTAAGTCGGGCTTTTTTGTTTATGAAATATCAGTACCTGTTTGGAATGCCTTATATAAGATTTAAAAAAGACAGGTGCTATTTTGGGCAGACGGCTTCTTTTGGTGAAAAGAGTATATTACATATAGAAAATATTAAGCGATTTTATGTGGAACCAATGAAAATAGGGTTTTGGCATTATCAGGTGCTTTTTGCAGCGAGTAAAAAAGGAAATATAAGACTGCCTTTTTCCGGCCTTGACAGCGAACTCTTAGAAGGCTTTGTCAGCGAACTGAATCTTAGATTGAATGATATGAAGCAGGGGAAAGCAGATAGGGATGAACCTTATGTATGGAATGATGTGGATGATATTTGTATAGAGGAAAGACTTTTGTCTGTAAAAGATAAGATAGTGGAGCTGATGTTGATGATTTTTGTTTTCGGGTTGATGAATACCTTCTTTGTTATAATTCTGAATGCTATGTCAGCAGATATGTTTATGCGGGTTCTTAGCAGCTTTATTTTTATTATTTTTTCTATATTTACCATTCTGCTTTTTAAAAATTGGATAATCTTTTTTTGCAGCCGTCAATACAAATTCAAAAAGGATGAAATAATTGTTTCTCAATATGGAATGATGAAACAGATTTTTAAATTGGAACATCTTGCCCTCTGTGAGCTGAAAGAAGGGAACAGCGATCATTCAGAACTTAAACTTATGGACGAGGAGGGGAGGATGTTGATTGT
>CAJQOX010000074.1 GCA_905480075.1 uncultured Aureispira sp.
CGACGCTTCACAGATCATCAAAGACATCCAAAAAGAAATCAGACGTTTCAAAGCTTCTGAACGCAATATTTCAGAAATCCTGTCCAAAGGAAAGTATTTAGAGGCCAAATCAGAGAACTATTACCACGTCAGCGCCTTCAACCATCCTTCAATCGCCGCATTTTATAATAAGGACAATCAACTCGACCTCGAACTCTTTTCATGGGGCCTCATACCACATTGGGTAGAGACAGAAGAAAAAGCAGGGGATATTGCTATTAAAACTTTAAATGCAAGAGGAGAAACTATCTTTGAAAAGCCTTCCTTTCGTTATGCGGCTGAACACTTTAGAGTTATTGTTCCTCTTAATGGCTTTTATGAACATCATCACAAAAAGAATAAAAAACTTCCTTATTTTATAAAATCAGGCGACGGCAGAAGATTAATGGTGGCCGGAATAGCCACCGAATGGCTGAATGGAGAGGCTGAAATTACCAAAACACTGAGTATTGTTACTTGCAGTGCCAATGAAACTATGACTTTTATTCACAACAACCCCAAACTCAAAGCAGCAAGAATGCCCCTCATTCTCGATGATGAAAATCTAAATCAGTGGATATATGGCAGCACAGAAGAGGCTAAATCATTGATAAGGCCCAATATTTCTATCGAGATGGATTATTACACTGTAAAACCCGTCCGGGGCAAAAAATACATCGGAAATTCCCCTGAAATACAGGAAAAACATATTTACCCGGAGACTTATGAACCACCTACCCTTTTTTCTTTTTGATAAGAATTTAATATCAGACTATATTATTTCTGAGGTAATATGTATTGTTCCTTGAATCTGACAATATGATTGCTTATTTTTAATGAGAATATACTTCTGTATAAGTTTATCACCTATGAATAATAAAATAAGATATCCTGAGTTAGATGCACTTCGGGGCGTCGCAGTTTTGATGGTACTTCTCTATCATTTTTCACTGAATACTTTAGAGGCAGCCTATGGTTTTAAATTTGGCCTGACAGGGGTAGAACTGTTTTTTCTTATCAGTGGCTTTGTAATTTCCTGTAGTATCAATAACGTTAAGAATAGTCTGCATTTTGTCATTAACAGGTTTTGCCGACTTTTTCCGACTTATTGGGCATCAGTGAGTTTTACTTTTTCAATTATTTGTCTTTATAATTATAATAAAGGGATTGCGGTGGATTGGAATATATATTGGACTAATATGACTATGGTTCAGCACTATCTTTCATTTCCTGACCTGGATATTACCTATTGGACAATGATAATTGAATTGCTTTTTTATCTTTTTATGGTTCTTGTTTATAGCGCAGGATTGATTAAGTATTTAAGGCTGTGTTCGCTTTGTTTTTGTTTAGTGATACTTTATCAGCTCGTTTTTTCAGACAAGCAACAGATGTTAGTCTTTTGTAGTTGGCTACCCTTAATTGAGTTTTTTCCATTGTTTTACTCCGGGATTTTATTTTATCAGATTTTGGTGAATAATAAAAATACTTTTTTGAGCTATCTCTTAATATTTTTTTGTTTTATAATACAATGTTTACTTTTTGATCTTACAAACAGGTCAAATGACATTTCAGAAGCATCTTATTATGTTTTGTTGTTCTTGTTTTATATTGTGTTTGTTCTTTTTGTGAACGGAAAATTAAAGTGGATAATTTTAAAGCCTCTGCTTTTAATGGGTAAAATATCTTTTTCGCTTTACCTCATACATTATTATTTTTCATGCTGCCATTTAATTCCCTGGATCAAAAATAATATATCAGATAATTTCTGGATTTATAGTTTCTGTTTTGCTTTGCCTGCCAATATTATAATCGCTGCACTAATTACAAATGTGATCGAAATTCCCATTAACAGAAAATGGAGAAAATTATTGATACAATGAACCCTGTACCTGGTTTTGTATTTCATTTTTCTATGGTGTTTTTATAATTTATGTCCATGTTTTAGCTTAGGAAGTATACTTCAGTATTATTAACCTAAAATCATCTTAATAGCCCTGGATCAATTATTAACCTGAATATTCTTTTTCCTTCAATCCTATTTACTATCTTTGCGGCATTGATTTAAATTTATCCTTAAAAACTTCATTATCAGTTATGCAAGAAGTATTAAAAAAACCAGTTATGCAAGAAGTACTGAATACACTTGGTCTCTCTGAGATTAATTTCGGAACAAGTACAGGGGCAGATTTTTTTGGTGACAGCAGCCAAAATTTAATTGAATCTTACTCTCCTGTTGATGGTAAGTTGATCGGTAAGGTCAGCACGACTACAAAAGAAGAATATGAGCAGGTAATGTCTGCCGCTCAGGATGCTTTCAAAGTATGGCGTTCCACTCCGGCACCTTTGCGTGGAGAAATTGTAAGACAATATGGTGATGCATTACGTAAATATAAAGATGAACTCGGTCGTTTGGTTTCCTACGAAATGGGCAAAAGCCTGCAGGAAGGTTTCGGTGAGGTTCAGGAAATGATCGATATCTGTGATTTTGCTGTTGGCTTGTCCCGTCAGCTTTACGGTCTGAGTATGCACTCTGAACGTCCTTCTCACAGAATGTATGAACAATGGCATCCTATGGGTGTTGTGGGAATTATCTCTGCCTTTAACTTCCCGGTTGCTGTTTGGGCATGGAATTCGATGATCGCGATGGTCTGCGGAAATGTTTCTGTATGGAAAGGTTCTGAAAAAACGCCTTTATGTGGTATCGCCTGTCAGAATATCTTTGCGGAGGTGCTCAAAGCAAATGACCTTCCCGAAGGTCTCTGTTCTATTGTTACAGGGAATTACGAAGTAGGTGAGTGGATGTCTACGGACAAACGTATGCCTTTGATCTCGGCGACAGGCTCTACAAGAATGGGCAAAATTGTTGCTCAGAAGGTGGCTGCACGTTTGGGACGCTATCTACTCGAATTGGGTGGTAATAATGCTATTATTGTTACTCCTTCTGCCGATTTGGATGTTACCTTGATCGGTGCTGTCTTTGGAGCAGTAGGTACCTGTGGTCAGCGTTGTACTTCTACTCGTCGTCTGATTATTCACGATTCTGTTTATGATGCCTTTACTCAGAAACTGGCAAATGCATATACTCAGTTACGTATCGGAGATCCTTTGGATCAGAACAATCATGTCGGACCCTTGATCGATAAAGATGCGGTCGCTATGTACAACAACTCTATAGAAGAGGCCAAAAAATCCGGTGGCAATGTATTGGTCGAAGGAGGTGTGCTGACAGGGGAAGGCTATGAAAGTGGTTGCTATGTTAAACCTTGTGTTATTGAAGTGGATGCTCAGTATGAGATTGTCAAACATGAAACCTTTGCACCTATCCTTTATCTGATGAAATATTCTACTCTTGATGAGGCCATGCAAATACAGAATGATGTTCCTCAGGGCTTGTCTTCTGCTATCATGACAACTAACCTCAGAGATTCTGAACTATTCCTTTCTGCCAACGGTTCTGACTGTGGTATTGCGAATGTCAATATCGGTACTTCAGGTGCTGAGATCGGTGGTGCCTTTGGCGGTGAGAAAGAAACTGGTGGTGGACGTGAATCGGGTTCTGATTCCTGGAAAGCTTATATGCGCAGACAGACAAATACGATCAACTACAGTACGGAGGTTCCTTTGGCACAGGGTATAAAGTTTGATTTTTAGATTTAATGATGTATAATGCAGATTGGATATGATGCCTCTTTGCTTAATAATATAACGCGGACTGCCTTTGGGTGGTCCGCGTTTTTATTTTTGGTTGTTCCGGCAATCATTTCATTTCCTAATCTATTGAACAAAAAAAAGTCCTGCTGCCAATTTGCAACAGGACTTTTTTTTCTGTTTGGAATGAAACCCTACTTCACAGCAGTCACCTTATATCCCTCCTTTCTTAACAAACGGATAACCCCATTCTCGCCACCAAGGTGTCCGGCTCCCACCGCATAAAAAACAGGCATCTCCTTAGACATTTCACCTATCTTAGGAATCCACTTTTTGTTTCGGCCATCAAGCATAACTTCCTGATTGTCCATCTCGTCCAGTTCGCCCTGCATAGCAGTCAGCATGCCATCGACATCCTGCTCTTTATATTTCTCTACCATTTTAGCAAATTCGTTTGCTCCGGAATCCCCCTTTTTGATATTCTGAATCATCTCCACTAAAGCCTCAGCCTGTTCTTTGTAGGGGATTGAGTTAAATACTGCCATCTGCTCCGCTACTGTTTCCAGTCCGTCAAAGGCCATTTCGGCCTTTCTCGCCTTACTTGTCAATTCCATTTCATACATTTTTACAGGTCCGTCAATCATCTCTGTATACAAAAGAGATTGCAGAAGCATCGGCTGCCAGCTTTGTGCCATTCCGAACGTCATTTTTGCTTCAGGTGATTTGGATTCCTCCATAAAGTATTTTTTTACCAGGTCATAATCTTCTTCCGACAACAAGTCGGCCAATGATTTGTCTCCCTGCATAGGGGCTAGTTGCATCATTTGAACTGCCATTGCCATGGTTTGACTCATGTCTATTTCCATTACCAGCTTTTTACTCTTTTTAAAAGCTTTTTCCATGTTTTTATCCCAAAAGAAATCTTTTTCTGCGATCAAATGTATTGTTCCGAAAAGATAGGATGGCTTGATTCCATTTCCGGTAACTTTCCACAATAATGATTTTTCAAGTTTTCCTTCTTCAGGAGTAGAGGATGTTTTGTTATCCTGAGCTTCTGAGTTGTTGAAGGAAACGGCAAGAAGCGCAATAGTAAGAAAGGCAGTTATTTTTTTAAATATGGACATTTTAGATTTTGTTATAGTAAAATGATGAAATATCGTCTCATCATTATTAATGTGTTACAAGGATGAGAAGTTCAAATTTATTGCCAATTCAGACAAAAGTGCCATTTTTACCGATAAAATTAAATTTCTGCTAAATAATATCAGTTTTAGTAATGTAGAACAGTAATTTAAGATGTTCTGTCAGTCTTTCCTGAGTTTTACATAGCCAAAGAGTACAAAAAACAAAATAACGCCTATTGCAGCCCATAAAAAGGGAGAACGGAGGAGGGCGCTTTTTTTACCGTATTTTAACTCTATAGAGTCAGTGTCTCCTGTCTGTATAAAGGCAGCCCAGAAGGCAGGTTGTATGGAAAGTCCTTCTTTGTTCTGATCCAGATAGTCAAGTTTAGCTCTTTGTAATGCCTTGTCTTTTGTCATGCCGGAAGAAAGGTGGGTGTAAAATAACTTCATGATTTTTGAGGTCGAATAATCATTTACCTGCCATAAACTCATCAAAACAGAGGAGGCCCCGGCATAGGAAAAAGAATGTGCGAGCGACATAACCCCTTCCCCTTGCTGAAATTTCCCATAGCCTGTCTCACAGGCACTTAATACAACCAGTTCGGCATCAATATCCATCTGTGCAATTTCATAGGCCCTCAGAAAATTGTCCTCCTCTTCAGAATTATCTTCAGTAAATACCAGACTGGAAAGGATGGGGTTTTTGTTGTCTAGCAAACCATGCATGGCAAGATGAATTATTCCAAAATTTTTCGCATTCTCTTTGAAGGTCTTCTCGTTTGCCATTATACCCTTGTAGAATTCACCCGGTAAAACTTCGCTCATCATGCTTACCTCTTTTTCGGCACCCGGCAAAGGGGACAATCCATCCCGCATCATTCTCGTGCTTCCTCCCCTTGAAGATTCTGATTTCGAAGCACCTTCTTCAGGGTATTCAGCAGCAAAGGCAAGTATCCCTTTTTCTGATATCATGCGTTTTTCTTTTTCTTTTTTCTTGCCAAGCATAATGGTAGCAGAATAATTATAACTGACAGGATAGTCTTTTATCAGGAATGGATAACTTTTGTATACTCTTGGGTTTTCAGGGTCTGAAGTCAAAAAAGTTTCAAAAGGAATATGTGCCAGGTGTTGGTCGGGTACAATGATTAAATGTTGCCCTTTTTTTACCTTTTTTAAAGGGCCCGCTAAAAATGTCTCATGGAAATAACGGGCAGCGGCAGTGTATATTGAATCTGATAAGGTGACGTTTTGAGCAATGAAACGGTAGTTTGTCAATGTTTTTCGTAACATAATTGTATGATGCTTGTCCTTGGCTCGGTCTATCTGCAATGGAAAAATATCAAGACTGTTTTTTGTTACTACAAAAACATAATGCATCTGAATTCCCAGGGCATATTCTATTAGAACAGCATCGTCCTTTGCTAAAAAATTCTGAACTGATTTTAAATCGCCAAGGCCAATTTCATATCGGTGGTTATAATAATCAGGGTATTCTACCATTAACTCTTTTTTGAAATTTTCTATTTCACGGTTCAGGCTGTTAATTGATTGTTGAATCTCATTTAAGTCCTCCTCGTTGTTTGTTTCTATTTTTATTTTTTGCAAAGACTTTAATTTTTGTTGATATTCTTTTTCTTTTATCTTCATTTCCTCGGGCAAATCCACCAAAGATTGATTTTCCTTTGAACGAAGGGCATTGACCAATAAGGTAGATTTGCTGCGTTCTGAGTAAAAGAAGGCATCTTCCAGGTATTTTTTATCTTTTGTACTCTTATAAAGCTCATGGGCATAAAATATACTTCTGTCAAACAAAATAGCTGCGCCAAGTCGGAATAGTATCAATTTGTTTTCTTCAGAAAGATAACTGTCCATCAGTTGTTCGCCATACTTTGCCATCGCTTGCACGACCTTATAACCTTCCTTTAATTCCTCGATGTTATGGGTGTTGTCATACTTTTGCTTATATAATTCAATGCTGTACATCATGATAGCTGCCTGTGCACAGGTAGCAAGAAAGTCGTTGTTAAAAGTCAGCTGCTCGGCCATGTCAGGAATATTGTCGATTTCCATTATGTTGCTGCTGTTGCTCAGAAAAGCCTTGATATAACATCTGTTTGCAGCGTCGAAATCTTTGATGACAGAATAGGCAAAACCATATTGAGTCCATATTCTGGCATTAATAAGGTTTTTTGTGGAAATAAGCCGGTCTGCTATAGGTTCATATTTATTTAATAACTTTTTTGCTTCTTCTGTTTTAGCTGACCAGCCATAAATTTCGGCAAGATTTGCTGCAACACTGATAGCAAGGTCAGGATGCTTTTCTGATAGTTCCATTGCTTTGAAGTAACTTTCGTAAGATTTTGAAAAGTTATATTGGTTTTTGTATATGGCCCCAAGATTATTATAGAAAATCGCAGAATACTTACTGTCTGCTTGCTTGTTTGCTTCAAGAAGTACTATTCCCTCTTTGCATAAACCCTTTGCTTTTGTCCAGTTTTTTACTTTTGCATAAACAATGATATTTTCATTCAGAGCATGCCAATAGGCCATAGAGTTCTCACCGGCAATATTCAAAACCGTATTCAATATCTCCTGATACATGCCTTGTGCCTCTGAATATCGTATCAATAACATATATGAACAGGATAAATCCAATAAGGAGTTAGTGTAGTTCAGGTTGTTAGTGCCATAAATTTCTTTATTGATATCCAAGGCTTTTTGAAAGGAATTCATCGCATATTCGTGTTCCCCCAGGTTCTGAAACTGATGCCCGGCAGCCTTGAACTTTTTTGCGTGCTCCAGGTTTTTTTCTTTCTTATTTTTGCATAGTTCGTTATATGATGCTACACAGGCTTCAAAGCTCATGTCATTATGCTGTATTACAGATTCAGGGAAAACCAAAAAGTTTTGTCCGTAAACAAAGGAGTGATTAAATGAGGTCACCAATAAAAGAATCAGTATCTGTTTCATTTTGTATTATTTTTCTATTCAGAAATCCGAAAATGAGAGTTGAGTTTCTTCTCAGGATTAAAAAAGGGCATGGCTTAACAAATTATTACCCTAAATTAATATAATTGTTTACCAATTTTGTGCTTTAAATAAAAAACTAAACAATTTTATTCTTGTTAAGTTTTTAAATGAAAGTTAAATTTCTTTTAAAGGATCATTTATAAATCATTGGTTTCTGATAATTAATAATATTATTCATATGATGACTTGATTTTATTTTCATTGAAAAACAGAAATCCTCAAATATTTACTAATTTTGTTTTTTGAATTGAAAAACTCAATTTATCCCTTTTTTTAAGATAAGCCTTAATAATAAATATGTATCCTAATTTACGGTATGCTTTTTATGATATCCTCGGATTGGATATCCCTGCCCTCAGCCTTATTCAGACCTATGGTTTTTTTCTTGCCTTTACCTTTGTTTGCTGTGGTCTTGCACTCAGGGCCGACCTGATGAGGAGAGAGAAGTTGGGTCTGTTACATGGAGTAGAAGAAGAAAAGCAGGTAGGTGGGGCCTTATCGGTGGCGGACGTTCTAACTAATGTGTTCATGGGCTTTTTGTTGGGGTTTAAAGGCTTTTATGCTATGGCTTATCCGCAGCTTTTTACCGGTTCCAATGCGAAAGATTATCTGTTTTCCCTGGAACATGGCTATTGGTGGGCAGGAATTTTACTTGCTCTTGTTTTTGTTTTTTTTAAATACAGAGATAATAAGAAAGAAAGTGCGGAATATCCTGAAAGACAGAGGATTAAAGAAATGGTTATGCCCCACAAAAGGGTAGGAGATATAGTTATTCTTGCTGCGGTCAGTGGTATTGTAGGGGCTAAGTTGTTGTATATGACAGAAAGGGATTATCCTACATGGTCTGCCATGATTCAGGACTTTTTCAGTGGCAGCGGATTGGCAGTTTATGGTGGTTTTATTCTGGCTTTCTTTGTGGTGTCTTATTATGTAAGATCAAAAAAAATACCACTGAGTCAATTGCTCGATGCCTGTGCCCCGGCTATGATTCTCGGTACCGGCCTTGGTCGACTTGGTTGTCATTTTTCAGGTGATGGGGATTGGGGAGATCCAAATCCTTATGCAAAACCTTTTGAATGGCTCCCGGATTGGTTGTGGGCCTATAATTACCCGAATAATGTGATGAATCAGAATTTATTGATGGATGATTGTTATTATCCTGCTGATTTTGGCGACTACTGTCATATGCTGACCAAACCGGTTTTTCCAACCCCTATTTATGAACTGATTATTTGCCTTGTTATTTTTGCCATTCTATGGAAACTAAGGCATCGTGTCAGATTACATGGTATTGTATTTAGTGTATATCTTATTTTTACCGGCCTTGAACGATATCTTTTGGAAATGATCCGGGTTAATGATGATTATAGTATTGCAGGTTTTAATTTATCTCAGGCTCAGTATATTGCAATGGCACTTTTTTCTGTCGGAGTGGTTCTGACGACAGTTCTGCTTATTAAACAGCGTAAAATGACTGATGCTACTCAGGTACTGACCGGGGAAGATCGTAAAATACATAATGAGTAGTAGAGTCAGTAAATTTTAAATAATGTGATTGTAGCTCATCATAGCCCAAAGAACCCCATTTGGTAAGAAACCGTGTTTTGTATTTGTATCGGTCCCATTGCCTTACTTCATGCCTTGTGTTGTATATAAGCACCGTTCTCTGTTCGTCAAATTCCAATGTTGAAAGCATCCAGAATTCATAGGGGCTCGACCAGGTTTGTTCAAACATCCCTTCAGGAACTTGTTTGGCGTCAATCAGTAATTTTCGGTTTTCTAAATCTGCAGTCTTTGCCAGTAATTCTCTCTTCCAGTTAAGTGCAGCAGTGAATTTCTCATGCTTATGCTCTATATGTACTAATCTTGCGCCGGTTATTAGTACGATAAGAGCCAAACCGTAACTTTTTTTTATGCGGGGTAAAATATCAGTGACGAATGGTAATAAAAGAAAAATACCCAAAGGCATATAAAATGATTCTAGATGCCACTGATCTGTAGATGTGGGAAAACTTGTAATCAGAATCAGTAGATAACCCCAGAAAAATGCGCTAACCAATCCTGCCTTCAGCCATAATTTGTTTATCAGGTAATAGAGGGTTACCGTTACTAATAGTATAGGAAGAAAGTAATAGTCATGCATTACATAGTTCCAGAAAATTCCGTTCGATTCCAGTTTGTGATAGTTCGGAAAATATTCCAAAAGATTAACAATCCGGCCACTTGCTGCGGTATCGTATTTTGTTTTTAAGGCGAATGTTTTAAACAGTAGTATAATAAAAGCAAGCGGGATGCCGCTGTAAAGGTATTTTAGGTGCTTTTTATCTATTGTGCTTAAAATTGAAAAGATGCTGATAAAAAGAAATATTATTATCATCAGGGGATGAAAAAACACAAGAGTTACCAGCATCACTGATAAAATAATTAATCGCAATACCTTTGTATCCTTGCCGGCAAAATGCTGAAGAACACCAAAATACAAGAGTGTGAAGGTGATGCCCTCTATCAATTCTGATTGTATCCAGTAAAAAGTGCAGGCAACCATAAATACATTGGACAGCAATAATGTAAGTGCCAAACCTGAGTTTTTGAGCCATTTGAGACTGATAAAAAAAACAAGTGCATTAAGGATTATAAATCCAACGGAATAATTGATCATAATATACTTCAGCGGCAAGCCCAGGTGATAGCTGAAATAAATGAAGGATTGAGAGAATACAGACCCAAAACGGTTTACCTGAAGGACATAATTGCCGTCTTTCAGCATGTAAAAAAAACGGAAAGAACTGTCAAGGAGAATGGTGCGCTCCTTAAAAAAAACAATTGCCAGTATAAAAAGAATCAAATAGCTAATTATTCCGATTCTGAATAAACTTTTCTCTGTTAAAGGTTTTTGTTCGTTAATGTCCATAAAAACTCAAATTCTCTTAGAATATAAAGTGGCCACTTTCGTAAATCAATTCATCGTCAGCAAAAATCTGACCTCCGTTTTTCATGTCTGCTATCATGTCCCAGTGTATCGCCGATTTGTTAACACCACCATTTTGAATGTATGCCTGTCCAACCGCCATGTGGACGGTCCCGCCAATTTTCTCATCAAATAAAATATTCTTTACCGGGGTTTGAATTCGCATGTTTGTTCCTATTGCCGCCTCTCCAAAACGTCTTGAACCTTCATCAATTTCAAAAATTTTGTCCAATAACTTTTTGCCTTTCTTTGCTTCCCATTTCTCAACCCAACCATCTTTTACCCATAGAGTTATTCCCTCCACTTCCTCTCCCATAAACATTGAAGGGTAAGAAAAATGTATCGTACCGTTCACTGAATCGTCTACAGGTGCTGTGTACACCTCGCCTGAAGGCATGTTCGTCTTTCCGTCTGAATTTATCCAGGTTCTGCCTTCTGTGGAAAAGGAAATGTCTATCCCCTCTCCTAAATAGCGCATTTTTGTTCTTTTGTTGAGTAAGTCCACAGCCGCCTGTTGATTGCGGCTGACTTCTTCCCAGCACCCCTGAGGGTTCTCGTCATAAAGGTGACAGGCATGATAAATGAAGTCTGCATATTCTTCCAATGACAATCCCGCATTCTGTGCATGTGCCAATGTAGGGTATTCGCAAAGTGTTCTTTTTAATTCCAGGCTTGCTGTTCGTTCAGAATATCTTGTTCTGTATGGCTTTCTTGCCTGTGTTTCAATTTTTGCTTTTTCGGAACTTACTTTTTGGGTAGAACGGCTGTAAAATGGTGCCCGGATATATATATAGGCATTAAACTCTTCCATTGCCAATGAGTAAAGAGGGGGTACATATTGAAGCTGTTCAGTATTGCTCTCCCTGAGCCTGATAGTCCGCTGATCCCTGAAATCCATTGAAATATGTGGAAGCCCCCCTGCCCGGAGTACTTCTCTGTAAACTTCTCTGACAAGCGGTTCTGCCAGGGTTGTCGATTGAACCATTACCCGCTCGCCTTCTTTCAGGCTGACACAGTAATTAACAAGTAGTTTAGCATATTTATTTAATATCGAAGACATGTTTTTTAATTTTTATAAGAATGTAAATCAATCTGTTTCTCAAAAATTAGAATTTTCCATTTTTTCCTTCAGATACTGTGCAGTATATGAATCTTTAACTTCTGTCAACCCTTCAGGAGTACCCTGATATAACAGGTGCCCTCCGTTTATTCCTCCACCTTTTCCAAGGTCTATTACATAATCTGCTGATTTGATAACATCAAGATTGTGTTCTATTACTATTATTGAATGTCCTGTTTCTACGAGTGCATTAAAGGCATCAAGGAGTTTGCTGATGTCGTGAAAGTGAAGGCCCGTGGTAGGCTCATCAAAAATAAACAGAATTTTATCTCTGCTGCTTTCTTTTGCCAGGAATGAAGCTAGTTTTACCCGCTGTGCTTCTCCTCCACTCAATGTACTCGAGGGTTGCCCAAGTCCGATGTACCCAAGGCCAACATCTGCAAGAGGTTGAATTTTTGCAGAGATATCTGCATCATCAGCAAAAAATACCAATGCTTCGTCTACAGACATTGCCAGAGTTTCATAGATGTTTTTTCCTTTGTACCTGACCTGTAACACTTCTTTCTGAAATCGTTTTCCTCCGCATTCGTCGCAAATAAGTCGTACATCTGCTAGAAATTGCATGCTGACGATAGTCTCTCCGGCGCCTTTACAGGTCTCACAGCGTCCGGCTTCTACATTGAATGAAAAATGTTTTGGTTTGTATCCTTTTATTTTTGCAGCCTGCTGTTTTGAGTAAAGCTTGCGTATCGAGTCATAGGCTTTTACATAGGTAACCGGGTTGGACCTGGAAGACTTTCCTATTGGTTGCTGATTGACCATTTCTATCTTACGGATAGATTTTAAATCTCCCTCTATGCTGTCGTGTGCCCCCGGCTTGTCCTGCCCTTCTCCCATACGGTGTAACATAATAGGATATAGTATTTGCTTAATAAGTGTTGTCTTGCCACTTCCGCTTACACCCGAAACAGCAATGAATACATTCAGGGGGAAGGTTACATCAATATCTTTCAGGTTATGCTGCCTTGCCCCTCTGATGGTTATTGACTCTGTCCAGCTTCTTCGGTGCTTTGGTGTTGCAATCCCCATCCGGCCACTCATGTATTTTGCGGTTAAACAATCCGCCGCATCGTCGTGTATCTTTTCATAAGGCCCTGCAAATACAACATTTCCTCCATGGATTCCTGCGGCCGGCCCGATATCAACCAAATAGTCTGCATTGGCAATAATATCTTCTTCATGCTCAACCACTACCACGGTGTTGCCCAGGTCCCGAAGTACTTTTAAAACGGAGATTAATTTAGAGGTGTCTCTTGGATGCAAGCCAATACTTGGTTCGTCGAGCACATATAATGAACTTGTCAGATTGGATCCTAACGAACGGGTCAGGTGTATTCTCTGTATCTCTCCCCCCGATAAGGTGTACGATATCCTGTTGATCGAAAGGTAATTTAGTCCTACATCAAGCATGAATTGTAACCTTGTTGTGATTTCAATTATTAATCTTTTGGCTATTTCAAAATCTGTCTCGGATAAATCCAATTGCTCAAAAAAAGCAAATAACTCATCTATAGGAATGTTGATCAGATCGGAGATAGCCTTGCCTCCTACAAGAACATACAAGGACTCTTTCCTCAACCTTGATCCTTTGCATTCAGTACAATTGGTTTTGCCCCGATACCTGGCCAACAAAACCCTGTTTTGTATTTTATAGGTTTTTTCTGCAAGTTCATTGAAGTATTGATTGATCCCGCCAAACAGTTCATTGCCCGTCCACAATAGCGTTCTTTGTTCTGCTGTTAGTTCCCGGTAGGGAGTATGGACAGGGAAATCTATCTTGTGGGCTATGTCAAGAAAGGCCTGTTTCCACTTTCCCGATTTTTCTCCACGCCAGCAAACGATGGCTTCTTCAAATACAGATTTTTTCTTATTGGGCACCACCTTGTCTTCGTCTATGCCCAAGATTTGCCCGTAGCCCTCGCAGGAGGGACAAGCGCCGAAAGAACTGTTGAAGTTAAATAGCTGAGGCCCGGGTTCTTCAAATTGAATGCCGTCCAGTTCAAACTTATTATTGAATTCAACCTCCTCGCCATCTGTCGTCCTGAGTATACATACTCCTTGTCCTTCAAGAAAGGCAATCTGGGTAGAATCTGCTATACGTTTTGCATTTTCTTCATCGTCTTTTGTTGAAACAAAGCGATCTATTAATATTTTTAAATCTTTGGAAGGGTCTTCTATCTCTGCATGGTTCTCAATCAACTCCTCAACTTTTCTCAGTTTTCCATTATGTAATACCCTCGTATAGCCTTTTTGTAATAAAAAATCCAGGGTTTTAGGCAATGTCTGTGTCTCGCTGAAAAAAAATGGAATCAAAAGCATTATGCGTATTCCTTCGTCAAGAGAAACCATATAATCAACAACGTCAGAAACAGTATGTCTTTTGACTTCCTGATTGGAAATCGGGGAATATGTTTTACCGATACGTGCATATAATATCCGAAGGTAATCATATACTTCTGTAAGAGTGCCTACAGTAGAACGTGCGTTTTTTACACCTACTTTTTGTTCGATAGCAATAGCAGGACACAGCCCTTGTATATTGTCAACGTCAGGTTTTTTCATGCGCATCAGGAATTGTCGCGCATAGGAAGATAAACTCTCGACATACCTGCGCTGACCTTCAGCATACAAGGTGTCGATAGTCAATGAAGATTTGCCTGATCCTGAGACACCGGTTACTACTACTAGTTGATTATAAGGTATCTCGATGTCAATATTTTTCAGGTTGTTTGCCCGGGCACCTTTTATTAAAATAGATTTTTTCTTTATCATAAGTGTAACCTTTTGTTGATTGCCTCGTATTATCTAAATAAAAAAATATACCAGTAAAAAAAATAACTCTGAACATTCTCTACATTCTGAATTTGTCAAAAAAATAAAGATAATTTATTTTGGCGCAATTTAGCTAATTTTATTATTCAAAGTATTCTTTGTCTGAATTTTCTATATTATACTGAGGATATTTTCCCTTTATTAAATACACTTAAATAAAAACCTTATTGCCTGCACCTCTACTCCACTGAATTTTGTAAGTAAGTAAATAATAAATATTTATGTTGAGTAGTAAGCCATGTAGTGATAAAGACCTTGTGTGCAGATACATCAAGGGAGATGACAGAGCATTCGAAATTTTGTTTAACAGACATAAAGGGAAAGTTTATACTTGTGTCTATTGTTACCTGAAAGACGAAAATCTCGCGGATGATGTTTTTCAGCAAACATTTATGAAGGTGATCGATGTATTGCGTTCAGGTACCTATGATGTTGATACAAAGTTTCTTCAATTCGTTTTGAGGACCGCTTATGAGATAGTCAGCTTAAAATAAAAATAAGGCCCTAAAAGATTCTTTGCAGTCGAATTTTTGATTTAAATGTTAAAAACGAAAAAAAATACAATAAAGATAAGGAGTTTCGACTCAATTTAATTAACTTTATTTGCTCAAAGCAATATTTCCCAAAATTAACTTCGCATGGTAAGTAAGTGAAAGGTTGATTTTGTTTATTGTTCCCAAGTTTAAAAAAAAGTAAATTTCTAAAAAAAAAAACAGTACCTATTGTAAAAAAAATTACACCCTAGCATTTTTTTGTAAGTAAGTAAATCAAATTAATTATGCAAAGTTGTAAGTCTTGCACAGACAAAGACCTCATATGTATGTATATACATGGAGGCAAGGAAAGAGCGTTCGAAACGCTGCTCAACAGACACAAGTCCAAAATCTACACGTCTATTTACATGTTTGTAAAAGACAGAGATTTGGCCAATGACATCTTCCAGGAAACTTTTATTAAAGTTATTGATACTTTCAGATCAGGAAAGTACAATGAAGAAGGTAAATTTATTCAATGGGCACTTCGGATTTCTTATAATTTATGTGTTGACTTTTTTCGTAAAAATAAACGAAGAAAGACAATTACGCCTTCCGAAGACTTTGATATCTTCAATTTAATTGCCGCAAAAGATGATAATCAGGAAACGGTTATCATGAAAGAACAAACCTATTCCAAAGTCCGGAAATTGGTAGATTCTTTACCTCAGGAACAAAAAGAGGTTGTCTTGTTGAGGAATTATGCAGATTTAAGTTTTAAGGAAATTGCAGAGCTGACAAATGTCAGTATCAATACCGCACTGGGTAGAATGCGTTATGCACTTATTAATATTCGTAAAACAATAAGTGAACACCACATTAGCCTGCAGTGATTTTTAAAGTAAGTAAGTACTATTTGTAACTGCGATGTTTTGGGGGGAGCTCCAATTCATTTTATGTTGCACAGAAAGCTTTGTTGAGGATTTTCCTCAACAAAGTTTTTTTATGGTCCTGAATTTGTTTTTAATGGGGTATTGATTATTTGTCATTATCCTGTAATGAATTTTGGTAAAATTGTTTCCTGGTTTTAGAATCTAGGTTTTTATTCTTATATTTGTTTCGAAGAAGAGGGATAATGTTTTCCCTTTTAAATCCAAGAAAGAGATTTCGCTTTACCTGCGATATCTCTTTCTTTGCGTTTAAGGAAAAATGTTAAACTAATCCGGCGTTTTTAGTTCAATCTGAAAATGCTCAATTATCATTAATCAAATTAATTATCGTTTTAATTATGCAAGAAGTAATAGAAAATATGGTAAACCAGGTTTTAAATGGTGGAGAGTTCATTGTTAAAGATTCTAAACCCGAAGATGTTTTTACTCCGGAGGATACGAATGAAGAACAGGATATGATTCGGGCCATGGTCAAAGATTTTGTTAGCGCAGAAGTCGAAACAAGATATGCTGACATAGAAAAACAAAAAGATAATATTTCCAAAAAAATACTGGCATCTGCCGGTGAGTTGGGAATACTTGGAGCGCATATTCCGGAAGAATACGGAGGAATGCCCATGGATACTAATACCAATACGATCATTGCCGAGGAAATTGGTTATGCCGGTTCATTTTCTGTAGCGGTTTCTGCCCATACAGGAATAGGTATGTTGCCCGTTTTGTATTTCGGTACCGAAGAGCAAAAGAAAAAGTATTTGCCTGGCTTGTCTTCAGGGCAGTTAGTTGCCTCTTATTGTCTGACAGAACCGAGTTCAGGTTCTGATGCCTTGTCTGCTAAAACCAAGGCGATTTTATCTGATGATGGGGAGCATTATTTGCTCACAGGGCAAAAAATGTGGATAACTAATGCCGGTTTCGCGGATGTATACATTGTTTTTGCACAGGTAGATGGGGATAAGTTTTCTTGTTTTCTTGTTGATAAGGGCGCAGAAGGACTTAGTCTTGGTGCTGAAGAAGATAAGCTCGGTATTAAAGGTTCATCGACCCGGCAGGTCTTTTTCGAAAATGTAAAAGTGCATAAATCAGCACTGCTCGGCGAAATTGGCAAAGGTCACCTGATCGCTTTCAATGTGCTGAATATCGGTAGGTTCAAGTTAGGCGTTATGGCCCTTGGTGCTGCAAAAAGAAATTTTGATGTAGGGGTGAAATACTCCAATGAGCGTCAGCAATTTAAACAGTCTATATCTAATTTTGGAGCAATACAATACAAGTTGGCCGAACAAACAATTAAAATGTATGCTGCCGAATCTGCATTATACAGAACCTCTATGTTGCTGCAACAAAAAGCGGAGGCTTTACATAAGGCCGGTGCTTCTTTTGCAGAAGCAAAACTTGAAGCAGCGGAAGAATATGCTGTTGAGTGTGCAATGCTAAAAGTCCTGGGGTCAGAAATGTTAGATTATGTTGTTGACGAAACAGTTCAGATACATGGTGGATACGGTTTCTCCGAAGAGTATGAGGCTGCCCGTCATTATCGCGATGCCCGTATAAATCGAATCTTTGAAGGCACAAATGAAATTAATCGCCTTCTGACCGTTGCTATGATGATGAAAAGAGCTGCTAAAGGAACTTTTGATCTTGCAGGGCCTGCTTGGGCCGTGCAAAAAGAACTCACCTCAATGCCGGTGGCTTCTAAATCTGATGGTGCCTTTGCCGCAGAGGTTGACACCGTCAAAAATATGAAGAAAATTTTGCTTATTGTTGCCGGGGCTGCCGCTAAATATCAGATGGATGGTAAGCTGAATCTCAAAACGGAACAGGAAATTACTATGAATGTTGCTGACGTAATGATAGATGTCTTCACTTGTGAGTCTCTCTTGTTGCGAGTACAGAAATTAGCTGACAAAGGAGGTGATGTTGCCAATCATGTTCACATTCTTGAAGTATTTCTTTCTGATGCCATAGACCGGATTGCCAAAAATTCCAAAGATGCGCTTTGTTCCTTCGTAGAAGGGGAGCCCCTCAGAATGATGCTTATGGGAATTAAACGTTACGCAAAATACAAAATTGTGAATGTAAGAGATGCTCGCAGAGCTATTGCCAAGCCGATCATTGAAAATAATAAATACTGTTACTAATACTTACTATTGTCTGTCCGGCTAATTTTTACTTTCCGGACAGGCATTTTTTATTTTTTTTTATTAAAATTATCGGTAATTGAATAATATCCGCTATTTACTCCTTATTTTTGTATAAAAAACAATGTATAAGTTTTTTATCAAGCCCTTCTTCTTCAGAATGCAACCTGAAAAGGCCCACTACTTCGCTATGGGCTGTCTTTCTTTTTTTTCTAAAATACCAGGTTTCTCCGCTTTGTTCAGATTGTTTTATGATTTCAGGCATCCAAATCTCGAAAGGAAGGTTTTTGGCCTTACCTTTAAAAATCCGGTAGGATTGGCTGCCGGCTTCGATAAGGATGCAAGGTGGTTCAATCAGTTGTCTGACCTTGGCTTTGGTTTTATAGAAATCGGGACGCTTACTCCAAAACCGCAAACAGGAAATGAAAAACCCAGGTTGTTCAGAATTCCGGAAGATGAAGGGTTGATCAACAGGATGGGATTTAATAACCTTGGCCCTGAAGATGCTGTACTGAGACTGAAAAAAAGAAAAACCAACATTATTATTGGAGGGAATATCGGGAAAAATACTGCCACTCCCAATGAAAATGCACTGGCTGATTATGTATTTAACTTCAATGTGCTGCACGAATATGTCGATTATTTTGTAGTAAACGTGAGTTGCCCCAATGTGAAAGACCTTACTAAATTGCAGGATACTGAATTTCTTCTCAAGTTGCTATCTGAACTCAAAAGTATCAACGCCGACAAAGAAACCCCAAAACCTATCCTGCTCAAAATTGCGCCCGACCTGAATCATGACCAACTGGACGAGATAATTGAGATTGTAGCGCAAACTAATATAGAAGGTGTGATAGCTACTAATACCACAACGTCAAGGGATGGCCTGAAGACTTCTGATACTATAATAAGTGAAATTGCCAATGGAGGCCTCAGTGGCAGGCCGCTGAAAGACCGTTCTACAGAAGTCATCCGGTATTTGTCCGAAAAATCAAAGAAGGCCTTCCCTGTTATTGGTGTAGGAGGCATATATAGTCCTGAAGATGCGCTTGAAAAACTCCAGGCAGGTGCTGACCTGGTTCAGATTTATTCAGGCTTTATTTATGAAGGTCCGGGCCTTGTGAAAAGAATCAATAAGGAAATTCTGAAAATGAATCTCTGAAACCCATCTTACTTCTTTGAATTGTAATACATTTCTTTTGCCTTTTCAAAGTCTTCCCTCCCTGGTGCAGAGGCTGACATTTCATATTCTTTTGTCCCGCATGGATTCTCTATCGCCTCCGATGTCCAGCTGAGAATGTTTTCTGTGCCCCTATCCTCTGTCCAGTCGTAATGTGGGTATTCAGAATCAAGGGGGCTTTTTCCTTTTTTGTCCGTCATTCCGGCTTTGTCTGGAATCTGATGGATAAATAGACCATAAACAGGCTTTTTTTGTAAAACAGCCTCCCTTATCTCATATTCAATGAAATATCGCCCATAGGATTCTGAACCAATTAACACTATAACTGCATCGGCCTGAGAAATTTCTTCCTCTATCCATTGGTGGATTGAAGGAAGTCCTATTTCCATCATTTCTGCTATTTGTTCAGCGCTGATAAAGGGCGTCATACTACAGCCTGGCAGGCTGTTCCAAATTGCTGTCAATGTTTTGATACGGTCATAGTCATAACTGTAGTGAAAGCTAAAAAAAACATGCATTCTTTTTGTTTATATTTCTTCATAATTGTCAAAATCTGATGGTTTATTTATTGATAAATCTACAAATTTCAGCATAATTTTCCAATATTCTCCCCCTGCAAAATGTAGAAACCAGGAATGACAGTAGGCCGATGTAAGGGCTAATCTGATTATTTTCGAGTCTTTTGGGACTGCAGCTCTAGCTTCTGTGAAATCTTCTGAATGGCATAAATAAGGGTAAGCGTAATACAGGTAGTTACTTAGAATAAAGTTGAATCTGTAATCTATAAAATGATGTAGTTCAGCCTTTATTATTTCGTAGGACAAAGGACGCATTTCATAGTTGTAGGCATAGCCGGTTTCTTCATCGTACTTTTCTTCGTACTTGTTGTATACTTTGTTTAAAATGTCTTTATGCTTTTCAGGGTTCAATACAAGGACACCCGCCTGCAAAACTTCATTTAATTCTGTGTGTATTCCGAAATTCTGATAATAGGAGGCAGGAGTAGGGTTTATTACCAGTTTTTTATTTCTTTTTTTGCAGTAATCTATATAGCAGCCATACAGATAGTCATGCATTTCTTCAGATATGAATGAGTAGGCATTGGTTGCGCCTATTTTTTCTGATGGAACTTGGCTGAAAACACAGGGGGCTTCCGGGTTTATTAGTATGTCACTGTCCAGCCACAATATACGTTCATATTTACGACATTCCGGGGGGTTAAGTACAAGGCACTTCTGCCATGATACAGACCGCTCTGCTGCCCTTTTGCTTTTGTCTAAGGGTTCTGTGAAAATTATTATATCACAATGTTGTTTCAGTGCATATGACTGCCATGTTTCCCGTATGTATTGATTCCATTCCCCCAGAAATACTTCGCCAATAGCTATGCTTACTATCAGCCTACGGGAATCTTTGTTTTTAATGAAGATCATGAATGACTATAGTTTGTCCTGTTGGTTTTGTCAGTTTAATATAAGTATATTATTAGATTCTCTGTTAATTCTTTATTGATTTTTATCTTGTTTTGAATCCCTTTAGCCTCTTTTTAATATCTTGCGATTTCTATAAAAACATATTGACTATGAAAGTATGGGCAACCTCTGACTTGCACATTGATTATCCGGAAAATTTTAAATGGTTTCTGAATCTGTCTTCTGTGGATTATACAGATGATATTCTGATTATTGCAGGTGATATTACCGATGAGTTGATTAATATGCAATTACTCTTTAAATCCATAGTGCCAAAGTTTAGTAAGGTGCTCTTTCTGCCCGGAAATCACGATTTGTGGCTTTATAAAAAGGATGCGCTAGATTCAATGGAAAAATTCCATAAGGTTCTTCAGCTGGCAAATGATGAAGGCCTTCAAACGAAGCCTTTTCTGAGGGATGAATTAAGCATCATTCCACTCTACAGCTGGTATGATTTTACTTTTGGTACTCCTTCTAAAACTATCAGAAGGGCATGGCGCGATTTTAAACGTTGTAAATGGGGGATGGACTTTCCTGAATTGACTCATTATTTTCATCAGATGAATGAGAAATACCTCTGTACCCAAAGTGAAGAAATAATATCTTTCTCTCACTTTCTTCCCTCTGTTTCAATGATGCCGGAGGATATTCCCCAAATCGTTAAATCGCTTTTTCCTGTTTTTGGCAGCAAAAAACTGGGTGAACAGCTACGGATTTTGAAGCCCGACATGCATATTTATGGACATAGTCACCTCAACAGGTCTTTCGAGAAAGAGGGGACTTCTTATATTAATAATGCCTTTGGCTACCCTCAGGAAAGTCATATCTGCAGAAAATCCCTGCTTTGTGTTTATGAGGATGGAGTACTTAATCGTTCTGTGCCACAGTGGCCCGAACACAGAAGTTTATGACAGGTATTAATATTTGTCCGATATGATACTGTTTTTGTTATTATTTTATATGCATTAAACTTCATTTTTGCTTGTTAAATCAATTTTTATTATATAATTATAGTTTAGTTGGCTTATTTTTGTCTGATTATGATGTGTTGTTTTGTTTAAAAAATAATGCTCCTGGAAGCTTGAATACATTCGAATCATTTCGTTAATTTTTTCATTTTTTAATCACTGACAATTAATTGCAAACACAAAAGGGCATCTGCTTCTGTCTCATTTGATTCTTAAATGTTTATTAAAAAAAACCAAATTAAAACAAAGAATCCTTTAAGCCTGTTATTCCTTTAGGCTTTTTCACTAAAATTTCTTAGTTTTGCAGCGCAGGAAATAAAATTTTACTTTTAAGGGTGAAATTATAAGGACTGTACCAGAAAGACTGATGTATGAAATTTTTATGGCACGGCTTTTGGATTTTAGGATAATGTGTGAATTTATAATTATTAAAAAATAGTAATCGATATGATTCAGAAATGGAATTTACTTCTGACTTTTAGTGCAATAATGGCACTTATTTTATCAGCTCCCAATCAGGTTTCTGCACAATGTGATTCCTGGGAAGCACACCCTGATGGCAAGGAAAGTGCTATGGAACAGCATGTGATTTACAGACGACTTTTTGAAGCTAAAAAATATGAGGAAGCATTTCCTTTATGGGAAAAACTTTTTGCACATGTTACTGCTCCTAAAGAATCGAAATCGGTTCATTTTAAGGACGGCATCATCATGTACAAGGAAAAGGCAAAAGCTGAAAAAGACAGAGAGAAAAAGAAGGTCTTGGTTGAAAGTATGATGAAACTATATGACGATATGGCTGCCTGTCTCGGAGAAAAATCCAGCGACAGGGCAAGAGAAGGCTATAATATTTATGCAGTAAGAGGAACTCCGTCATTGGCCGTTAAAATGTTTGAAAAATCTATCGAGTTGGGAAAAAAAGAAACACATAACATGATCCTCGTCCCGATGGCTCAGTTGACGGTTTCAATGTTTATGAGAAAAAACCCTGACTATAATGACGAATACATGCGTAAATTGTATGATACGCTTAAAGAAATAGTAGACCATAACGTCAATAACAAGACTAAGGATGCTGCTAAATATCAGTCTAAATGGGAGAGAGTAGATAAAGAGTTTGGCAAGATCGGAGATAAGATCTGGGGCTGTGATTTTCATGTTAAAGAGTGGAAATCTAAATTTGAAGCAGACAAAAATAACATGGTACAGAACAAGGAAATCCTTAAAATCCTTAAAAGAAAATGTGGTGTAGAAAATGAATTGTATGTAGCGGTAAACACAATTTATGAACCATGGAACAGGGCAAGGCTTGATTCAATAGCCGAAGCCAATTTTGAAGCCTTGTGTAATTATAAGAAAGGAAATTATAAAGAATCAAAATCTCAGAAAGCCAGAAAGGCAGGGGATCAAGTTAAAGCAGATTCCTTAAAAGCAATTGCCTTTGAATGGTATGAAAAATCCCTAGATGATGCTTCGTCTGAAAATTGCGAAGTTTCCGATGCTGATAAAGGGGATTTGGCTTACAGACTTGCCGATAGCTACTACAGAAAAGGAGCTTATTCAAAAGCGAGGTCTTTATGCAATAAAGCGGCTTCATTGAAGCCCGGATGGGGAAACCCTTATATGCTAATCGGTACAATGTATGCCTCAAGCGGAAAACGTTGTTCCGGCGGGAAGGGTACAGGCTGGGATGCACAGGTGGTAGCATGGGCAGCAATGGACATGTGGTCAAAAGCAAAAAGTGTTGACTCTTCCGTAGCGGAAAAAGCCAATAAACAAATTTATAAATATAAAAAATACCTGCCCACCAAAGGAGAAATCTTTCAACGTGGTCTTGCGGTAGGAAGTAGCTATAAAGTGGGTTGTTGGATAAATACCACGACTACTATCCGTGCAGGAGGTGAAGAATAAACCGTACAGGAATATTTTATTAACTGAACAGCCCTTCGTTTAATTGCTGCATCTTTCTTTCAGCTTTTACGAAGGGCTGTTTGTTTTTTGTCTGTTTACTTTTTCTATTTGTTACATCAGATTGTACTGAACAACATTTTTTTTCTAAATTTGGAGCCGTCACATATTTCTTTCCTGGAGAAATAATAATTTGTTGAGCTATTTTGACATTTTTATCTTATAAAATATTGAATAATGAATTTCAGATTTTTTCAAATACTTGCCATTGCCTCTCTGTTTTTTGCCGGATGCAAAACCAACAGCAAAGTTATTACCACAGACTATACAGTTGAGAACAGAATACTTGATACACTTTCTGTTACAGCATCTAAAATTTCAACGTATAAAAGGCCCGTTTATAATCCGGCTGCTGAAAGAACCAACGATCTTATTCATACCAAACTCGACGTTACCTTCGATTGGCAGAATCAATACCTCAACGGGAAAGCGACACTCGATCTGCAACCTGTCTTTTATTCTGTTAAATCAGTCAGGCTCGATGCAAAAGGTTTTGATATTCATAAAGTAGCCCTGATAAACGCCAAAGCTGAAATACCTCTGAAATATGTTTACGAAAACAATAAAGACCTGATCGTTAAGCTTGATAAATATTATAAAAAAGGTGAAAAATACAGGCTTTTTATTCAATATACTGCCAAACCCAATGAATTGCCCATAGGAGGAAGTGAGGCAATTACTTCCGACAAAGGCTTGTATTTTATCAACCCACTGGGGAATGATAAAGGGAAACCTCAGCAAATATGGACACAAGGAGAAACGGAATCAAGTTCTTGTTGGTTCCCTACTATCGACAGGCCGAATGAACGTTGCACGCAGGAGATGAATATTACTGTTCAGGACAAATTTAAAACCCTGTCGAATGGAAAACTTACCGGTTCTGTTAAAAACCCCAATGGTACCCGTACCGATAATTGGGTGATGGACCTGCCACATGCCCCTTATCTGTTTGCAATGATTGTAGGTGAATTTGCTGTTGTGTCGGAACAGTGGAATGGGAAATTGCTGGAATATTTTGTAGAGGCTGAATACGAAAAAGATGCAAAGGCCATTTATAAAAACACACCGGAAATGTTGACTTTTTTCTCTGATAAATTCGGGGTTACTTACCCATGGAATAAATACTCTCAGGTTGTTGTCCGCGATTATGTTTCGGGGGCTATGGAAAATACCACCGCGGTTATTTTTGGTGACTTTGTACAACTTACATCCCGTGAATTGATTGATCACTCTGACCTCAATGAGTCTATTGTAGCGCACGAAATGATGCACCACTGGTTCGGAGACCTTGTTACCTGTGAAAGCTGGGCCAACCTCCCGCTAAACGAATCTTTTGCCAATTATAGTGAATACCTTTGGTTTGAGCACAAATACGGAAGGGATGCTGCAGATTATATTCGTAAAAATGAAATAGACGGATATATGAATCAGGCAGTAATGAGAGGCGATAAACATCCGCTGATTCATTTTGGTTATAATGATAAAGAGGAGATGTTCGATGCCCACAGTTATAACAAAGGAGGGACAATACTCCACATGCTCCGATATGTTGTTGGTGACAATGCCTTCTTTGCCAGCCTGAAAAAATACCTGGAAGATAATCAGTTCAAAGCTGCAGAGGTGCACCACCTTCGACTTGCATTCGAGGAGGTAACTGGCAAAGACCTTAATTGGTTCTTCAATCAATGGTTTCTTTCTGCAGGTCATCCTGTACTCGAAATTACCAAAGATTATGACGAAGATTCAAAAATGTTGAATGTTACTCTGAAGCAAACTCAGGACTATAAGAAGAGTGCCGTTTTTGTACTCCCCTTTGCAATAGATGTGTATAAAAATAATAACGACGAACCAGTTCGTACAGATGTTGTTATGACTCAGCAGGAACAGACTTTTTCGATAAAAGCAGATTCTGAACCCGTTTGGGTTGCTGTTGATGCCGAAAGGGTCTTGTTATGTAAGTATAAATTTAATCAATCCAACCAGGATTTAATCAATCAGTACAGATTGTCTGGCAGGTTTCAAAACCGATATGATGCTATAAAAGGATTAAGGTATGCTCAGAAGGATGAACCTGAAGCTATAAAGTTATTTATACAGGCCCTGGATGATCCTTTCTGGAAAATCAGGGAGAAAGCAGTGGATGTGGTTCAAATCAGCAAAGAGGATAAGGCTGTAATAAATAAAATAATAGACATGGCACAGAATGACCCGCGTTCTCAGGTAAGAGCAGCGGCGATGGAAAAAATTGCCGAATTTAATAATGCTGATTTGCTTGTTGTCGCTAAAGAAGCAATCGAAAAAGACTCCTCTTACCTCGTTGTTTCTGCTGCACTCAAAGCCATTAATGATAATAACTCTGAAGCAGGAATTGAATATGCTAAGAAGTTAAGGGATCTTGATAGTCCTTCATTATTAAACGCTATTGCAGCAATTTTTGAAAAAACTGGTGATTTGAAATACGTGAGTTTCTATGAGCAAAACTGGAACAAAACGGATAATTATGCCCGATTCACTTTCTTTAACTCTTATGCTGCTTTTCTTCAGAACACCAAAGATGAAAAACTGATAATTGAAAAAGTGAGTTACCTCAAAGGAATTTCCCTTGATATGAATGTTTCTCAGTGGGGAAGATATGCCGCTTCCAATGCGCTTAAAAAAATGAGAGATTTCTACTTTGAATCAAAAGGGAAGTCGTCGGATAAAAATATCTATGATGTTATCGTGGCAGCTATTACAGAAATAAAAAAAGGGGAAAAGGATGAAACCCTCCTGAAGTTGTATAGCTCCTGGAAATAGCTTGTTTGGTGCTCAGAAATAAAATGGATGAAATTTAACCTCCCCTGTGGTGTTTATCTCCAGGGCAGGAAAGGGTACCTTGAATAGGTTTAAGATGCCAAAGATTGTCTTCAGCCATTTGTGTTTTGTGGGTATGCGCTCAAAGTCTATGTCCAGAGAAAGAAAAAACTGACTCTGTCTTTGTAAATGTGAAGGCGCAGTAAATGAATTGCCCCACTCGTCTTCCCAGGTGTTGCTTTCTGCACCATAAACATTTTCGATGCCATAACCGACTGCTATGTTTATCCAGGAAGGAGGAAAATTGTGTTTTCGGTTTTTGATAAAACTGGCAATATTCACAGACAACCATATCGTCTGTCCGTTATACTCCTTGAAGAGTAATTCAGGAGGGCTTGTTCCGAATAGTTCAGCCGTCCTGTCTTTGATAGTGGTTGTCGCATTGCCATTGGAAGATTGAATAGGTGCAGTGGAGTATTCAGGTCTGTGAGCAGACATCTTAAGCCTGAATCGTTGTTCATTCCATAATAATTCCTGACCAAGATATAAGCTGCTCCCTATCAGATTAAAGCCCATGTCGCCCCAGGAAAACCCCCACTGTTCAGAAAAACCATCCATCATCTCTAATGTAGTCTGAAATAGCAATCCCGTGCCGAACCCTATCCAACAAGCTTGTTTTTTGGGGACCCCGGCCCAGTGGTATAGATCGCCGGCCCATTTGCTTTCAAAATACCCTGTCATTGCATGGCCGAATTTGTCCATCTGACGCCATCCCTGCCAATCATCAAAAAAATGAAATTTCCCCCGGGGATACTGTGCATACCATGCTTGGTCCAAGCCAATTGTTATTCCTGTGTACCCTGCAACCCCAACACTTGTTAATGCCCAAAATCTGGCTTTATTATATGATGGAGCATTGTCAAAGAAATTTATTTTCATTAATCCGGGGATACTGTCTCCCTGAGCAGGAACATTGGTAACTAAGAACAATAATAGTATAATCCGGAATAGTGTCATTGGTAACTTTATATGGGATTTGTGATATTAAAATATCCATTTCACCTGAAGTTATTGGAATGATAATATAACCATCATTCGTTTATTCAGACAAGTGTTTCCCTCTGCGCATTTCATAATATAATAAAGATTCTCTTGTTTTTCCATGTTGAAGCTCTACTGCCTTTAACATGGATTTTACACCTCTGTGCATGATAACATAATAATCTTCCATTGTGGAGGTTTCTTTTACAGGTATTTCCAAGACCTTCCTGCCTCCCTGACTTTTGGGTAGTTGAACTTCTTTTTCTTTTTTAAGTAAAAATGTGAGTTCTTTCTTTTCTCTTGTCTTGAAAATAATACATGGAAGGGATTTTTCTTTTTTACCTCTCATTACCATCCTGTTTTCAAATGTAATGTCAATGTCGTCACTTGGGAAAATCCTTTTTGCAACCCGGTGATCTTTTAAATTATGGTGTTTGATCGAGACAAAGGGGTATAATTTTTTGCCGGTAAATTCTTCCATCGTTCTTGCGTCATAATCTTCCTGATGTGAGAAAAACTTACCGTCCAGTTTGCTTTGATCTTCAGGAGTCGGTTGAATAAAATAGGTGTGTTCGGCATCTGTCATCGTAGGTCGAAACTTGATTTGAGTAACATGGCTGATTCCATTTTTGTAAATCTTCAGATGTCCTTGCAAGTCCCGGTTTTTGGTGTTCATAAGCCTAATCTCAAAGCCATAACTGGTCTTGTCTATTCTTGCTATATTAAGTTTATAGGGTTTATCATTAGTTGATTCAGATGTTATTCCGGCAGGAGTGAACTTTGCCCTCTCGTCTACCGTAATATAGAAGCTGTTAATTTTAAATGAAACAATACCTTCCTCAACAGAATTTGGATAGTGTGCATCACTCATCTTTCCTTCAAAGGGTACAAAGGTGTATCCGTATAGGTCGAGTTCTTTGGTAAATTGATAATCTTCAGAAAAAGTATATCTTTGAAATTCCTGAGCATATGAAAAAGGAGGTATGATTAACCAGATTATAATAAAAAGGAAAATTGTTTTCATAGTTTGTTCGTTGTTTTGTTTGTTCAGTTGTCTCAATCTGTGCAAAAGTTACCGGATAACTTTAGATTTCATCTGATCTGTTTGCCTTTAAGAGTAATTTGTTTTTAGACAATAGAACAAAAATAAGAATTATTGCTGTATTTTTAAATATTGTAAGGATTTTGTATATCCACTACTCTTGTTGTATAAGTTCTTTGTTTTAAGACTTTCGTTATTATTTATTTATATTTCTGATTGTTACATAGGCAATGCGTATGCCATTTTTGATACTATAGGTTTAAAAGTTGATTTTTTAATGTTTTTCATTAAGATGATGAAAGAAAGATTAGTTAATGTTTTTTATACATTTCCCGTGCAGCTTATCAAAATGCAACTTAAGCATAATTTGCTTTTGTTGGGATTTTGGGCATTCCTGTTTGTTGTCATTAGTGGAGGAATTGGCTCCTCTATGGGTATTCATTACCTTTTTTTGGACCCTGAATATATGGGGGAAGTTTCTTTTTGGAGCTTTTTTATTATTGGGCTTGCCTATGGCAGTTTTTTTATAGCATGGAATTCTAGTGTCTATATTCTGAATAGCTACAGATTTCCTTTTCTTGCATCACTTCATCGACCTTTCGCAAAGTTTAGTTTCAATAATATTCTGCTCCCTGTCGCCTTTGCTGTGTTTTATGTCTTCAGAATTATTCAGTTTCAGTGGTATAATGAATATGCCGGACAATATAGTGTAATCTTTTATTGCCTGGGGTTTTTAGCGGGAACTTCCTGTATGCTGCTGCTCTCTATGCTATATTTCCATAATACAAACACGGATATGCAAACTTACAGGAAGGCTAATAAACTTAAGCTTTCCAAAATGCTGAGGTCAATTGTTGTGAAAAGGAAAGAAAGGGAACAGAACCTTTCGCTTGAGGGGCCTTATAAACACGCATGGAGAGTTGACTTCTTTCTTAATGAATATTTTCAGTGGAGAATAGTGCGTAATGTCGAACACTATAATTTTAAATTGCTGGATCGTGTTTTTAAACAGAATCACGCGAACGCTTTGGTTATCCAAAGCCTTAGCATCACTGCTTTGATATTGATGGCTGCCCTGGTCGAGTATCCCTATTTCAGGATTCCGGCAGCAGCTTCTATGTTACTGCTGTTTTCTGTTCTAACTACTATCGTTGGTGCTTTGACTTATTGGATGGAGGAATGGAGGGCGCTTTTTATACTTGTTGTGCTGTTTTCGGTTAGTCAAATGATGAACTGGGGATGGTTTGCTTATCAAAACAGGGCATATGGCCTCAATTATGACAAACCGCCTGTTGAATACTCTGTTAATGTACTCGATTCTGTAAGTTCCAAAAAACTATACCAGAAAGATGTCAGGAATACACTGAAAATTCTGAACCGGTGGCGGGCTAAGTTTGGCGAAAGCCGCTTGCTCAGAAAACCCAAACTTGTACTACTTTGTGTCAGCGGAGGGGGGATTCGTGCTAGTCTGTGGTCAAATCATGTTATTCGCGAAATTGACAAGGAATTAAATGGTAAGCTTATGAAACATGCCGCCCTGATAACCGGTTCATCCGGAGGAATGTGGGGGGCTTCAATTTACAGGGAACTTTATTATCAGAAACTAAAGGGGGAAAATGTCAATCTTTACGATAGCAAATACCTCGATTACACTTCAAAGGATTTAGCGAATGCCTTGTTGTTTACTTTTCTGGTAAATGATATCTTTATCCCCTGGGTGAACCGAGAGGTAAACGGCTATACTTATAAACAAGACAGAGGCTATGTCTTTGAACAACAGTTTATTGAAAATACAGAAGGATTAATGGATGTTGATTTGGGCTATTATAAGGAACCTGAAGAAAAGGCGCTTCTCCCTATGATGTTTTTGACCCCTATGATTACCAACGATAGCAGAATGATGCTTATTTCCCCTCACGGTGTCAGTTATATGATGAGACCCCCCTTTAGTTATCATAGAGGAGGAAACGAAGCAGGAATAGATGCCGTTGATTATGGCGCTTTGTTTAAAGATCATGATCATCTCAATCTTCGTTTTGCTTCTGCCCTTAGGATGAGTGGCACTTTTCCGTTTATTTTCCCAAGTGTTCAAATGCCCACAAAACCGGTTCTGAATCTTATGGATGCAGGGTTCAGAGATAATTTTGGATTGGAAACTGCTACTCGTTTTGCTACTATCTTCAGGAAGTGGATTAAAGAGAATACAAGTGGAGTCACTATTATCTCTGTCAGATCCTATGCTAAAAAAGATAAAATTGCTGAAACTAATTCAAAGTCTCTTTCTGAACTTGCTTTTAATCCTCTTGGTCCTGTTTTTTCAGTCGATGCCCTACAGAATTATCATCACGATGCCTATATTTCTTACCTCAGATCTAAAATAGGATACGATAAAGTAGATGTTGTGAAATTCGTCTATAAACCTACTGTTTTGGATAACAGGGCTTCTCTTAGTTTGCATCTTACTCAACGTGAAAAAAATGATATTCTGAAGGCTGTTTACCTGGAAGAAAATCAGGAAAGTATTAAATTATTAAAAGATTTGATAAAATGATAGCTTCTTTTTTCTTTATCAAGAAAATGTTTTCTATCTTTGCACGTTCATAAATAAAAGTGATTTTTAGATTTAAATATAATATTCAAATGGAAACAATAGCATTAGAGGGGACTTTAAGAACGGACCTTGGCAAGAAAAGTACAAAAGCTTTACGTAATGCCGGTTTAGTACCCTGCGTCATTTATGGTAGTGGGAATAATATTCATTTTAGCTCAGCTACTCAGGCGTTCCGCGACCTGATCTATACTAATGAGTTTAGAATTGCTGAAGTTAATGTTGATGGAAAAAAAATCAAGGCTATTATTAAAGCTGTACAGTTTCATCCTGTTAACGACCATATAATGCATGTTGACCTTCTCGAACTGATTGAAGGAAATGTTTTGAAAACGGAAGTTCCTATCCGTCTGGTTGGTTCTCCTAATGGAGTGAAAGTAGGGGGTGTCCTTATGCAAAAAATTCGTAAACTGAAAGTTAAGACTACTCCTGAGTTCCTTTCTGCATCTATCGATGTTGATGTTTCTCACCTTGAAATGGGTAAGTCAATTCGTATCCGTGAAGTCAATGTACCGGAAGGTGTTGAGATTATGAACTCTGGTGGTATTCCACTTGCTTCTGTTGAAGTTCCACGTGCTCTTCGTTCTTCTTCTGCTGAAGAAGAAAAAGAAGCAGAGGGTGAAACAGAAGAACAGGCGGCTGAATAATAATTGACAGTCATTCAGACTTGTTTTAAGACGTAGTATATGCTTTGGTGTGTACTACGTCTTTTCTTGTTTTCGGGCTTTTTATACAGAGTTGCTCTATTCCTTTGAGGATCTTTACTCTTACCCCGATATTCCTGATAAAATTTTCTTGTTTGCATTTATTATTTTGAAGATGTCAGGACCTTTTTTTTAGCAAAATACTTATTCTGATGATGTCCTTGTTCAGGAAGTTATTTAGTAAAAAAAATATTCCGCAAAATGTGGAAAAAATCCTTGACGATAATCCTAAAATTGATCAAAATTTGAAATTCCTTATTACCGGACTTGGAAATATCGGAACAGAATACAGTGGCACACGTCATAATATTGGGTTTGATGTTGTCGATTTCCTGGCTTTAAAATTCGATGTCAGTTTCAAAAGTGTACGGTATGGCTTTTTGGGTACATTTAAGCACAAAGGGCGCTTTTTTTATTTGCTGAAACCGAATACTTATATGAACCTCAGCGGTCAGGCGGTCAGGTATTGGCTGCAAAAAGAAAAAATAAATACTAAGAACCTCCTTGTTGTTTCCGATGACCTGAATATTAATTTCGGACAGGTGAAAATCAAAGCCAAAGGTAGTGCAGGGGGGCATAATGGCTTGAAAAATATTGAGCAATTACTTGGTTCTTCTGCTTACCCAAGACTCAGAGTAGGTATTGGGGATAGGTTTAGTAAAGGTAGACAGGTAGATTTTGTGCTTGGAAAATGGTCAGATGAGGAAGGTTTAATCCTACAGGAAATTATCAGTCATGCTGCTGATGCTGTGTTGTCTTTCGGCAGCATTGGCCTTGAACGTACAATGAATTCCTTTAACAAAGACCTGTTTAAAAAGAAGGAAGCCAAAAATAAGAACAATAAAAAAGACCCCGGAACTTAGAGGGCCTATATTGATTTTACGATTATTAATTAGCAAACAGCTGTACTAATTGCTATCAGTAGTACTTGTAATCGTAAGTATGTTCAGATATCATATTCCCATCCTTGTGGACTGTCTTTCGTAAAATGCTGTTTTTTGCATCATACTCTACCGTTTCTTTTGTGGTTCCTGATTCTTTTCCGTCTTCATAAGATACCCGTAGGCTTTCTGTCAGATTAGAGTATTTGTCATATTTGTAATGAATGATCTCTGTGATATCGTCATCAATCATTTGTGTGGTTTTGACCTTGTTGCCGGTTTCGTCATATTCATCTTCGTTGTGCCAAAGACCCATGCCTCCTTTTTTATTGTTGAAATCTATCAATACCCTTGCCTTGGTTGGGTCGTAAGAAGCTTTTGCTCCACCAAAAGAACTTATTTGTTCCCCGTTCTTATACTTAAGGTGTTCCTTTATTTTGTTGCGTTGAAATGTAATAATATCTTTATAAGTATCCTGGCCATCTTTTATTACGGACTCGGATGAGGCAAGATATCCGGCTTTTGTATAGGCTGTTTTTTTTGTTTCTGAGTATTTTACTTTTTCCGAATTTACTTCCCATTTTTTATACAAGGTTTCTTCATGTAGCTTATTGTATTTGTATAGTTCTTCTCCTACCTTTTTGCCTTCTTTGTTTGTCAGCTTTATTTTAAATGGTTTCCCGATTTTATTGTACTTGTAAGTTTTGTTGAATGTTTCCCCGTTGGATTTTGTGAATTCAGAAAATTCTACTTTGGTTTTTCTGTTATTTAAAAGCAGAAAAAAAGTTTTATACCTTGACATTCTGTCACCGGTTTCATCGTACTTTGAAACTTCAACTATCCTGAATTCATCTTTCCATTCTGTAGATCGTAATGATCTGACAGTAAGTTCCCCTCCCGGATTACATAAGTAGAGTTCGTGTTTCAGCATCCTGCCCTTTTCGTCAAATTCCTTCAGTTCTTTTTTTGTTAACTTCAGCTTTTCTTCTTCTTTCTGCTCTTCAAATCTTTCAAAGTTTTTGGATTCAACTGATGCAACTTTAGTGTTTTGTGCCTTGCTATAGCTAGATATAAAGATAGCAGTACTTAATAGGAGTAAAGTTATTCGCGTATTTTTCATAATGGTAATAATTTATTGACAGTATAAAAGATTATACCTATACCTTTTATCGCAATTTAAATTATTGTAGGTTTAAATTGCCTCAATATTGCTTATATCTTTTAGTAGTATTTATAAATATACATTGTTTTTTCGAAAGTTTTGTTATTATCCATCGATAAACTTTGTAAAACAGGATTGCCCTGCGAATCGTATTTTATTTTTAACATTGAAAGAATTTTCTGTCTGTTTTTTTGTTCCTCTTTTATTGCCTGACCGTTTTTGTTGTAATGTGTAGTTAATGTATAACGCAACAGACCTTGGTTTGAGAATTTGCTGCTGATTTTTTTTAATATTTTTCCTTCTTTATTGTATTCAAAAGAATCAACTTGTGTTAAAGAGGAATTCCTGTATGTTTTGCTGATATAAGGTAGGCTGTCCCTGTATTCTGTCTCTTTTTTATTTGTTTCTTTGTTGTTTCTCAGTTTTATATCACTGTATATCCTGCCGTTTTTGTATTTAATGATATGTTTGTCACAGATGATTTTGTACTTTTTTGCAGACCCTTTTTTGCTTTTGTTAACGGATACCTTTAGTTTCTTTCTTAATACCGTGTTGTTTTCCAAAATCTTACCATTATTGTCATACTTTAATTTTTGTTTGTAACGGTTTAAGTAGTGCTTTCCCCATGAACGGATAAGTTCATTTCTTTTGTTGTAACGGAACCTGTAGTCCCTTCTTTTTGCCTTTCTTTCTGCTACCTCTCCTTTTCCATTTATTGTAGTCCATTTCGAATAGGTTTTCCATCGGTTCTGAAGCCCTTTGTTGTTGTAACTGTAGTAATGACAAAACAATGAGGTGTTGCCCCTGTAATCATAACTGCATCGCTCGATCAGGTTATTGTTTGAGTTGTAAATTAAGGTATCTTCTCTGGAAATATCTCCGAAATCATCATATAACTGCCGGTATAGCCTTTTGCTGTTCTCTTCCTTTAGCTCGTATTCCAGATATTTTGTTATTAGTTTTGTACTTACAGGTTCTTTGTCAGAAGGATAGTTGATGATGTGTTCTGTTAATGTTTTTGATTCTGAATCAAAATAAGATTTCTCTTCTTTTTTTAATTTATTGCTATTTAAATGATAGTAATAATAGAGTTTCCTTATTTCCCTGCCCTTCTTATCATAAATAGTGGTTTTATGATACCTTGTCAAACTGTCACTTTCTGATGTCATAAAGGAAATTTCAATCTTCTCCTTTATCTTTCCCTGCGATTTACATTGATTAAATGTAAATATAAGGATAAGTATAAAAATCCATTTGCTTATAAAAATCATATTGGGCAATTTGATGTTATGAAGGTTTTTCTGTTTATTTGCCGCCTCTCTCGTTCAGAGGACTAAAACCCATGCCAAAGATAAGCCATTCTTTTTGAAATGACCTTTCATCAAAACAAAAAAGGCAAATCATTGAGGATTTGCCTTATTCGTAAAAAGTTAGCGTAAACTAAACTTTTATTTTTGCCTTTTATTTAAAATTTATATTATTGATACAAAGGTATGAGTTTTGTATCAATTTATCTTCGTTGGGTACATAACGAAAATCGCCTTGTAAATAAAACGAAAGTTTTTTTCCTTTCGCTGCTTTGGGTGTTATTTTTTTTATTATCCGTTTTTTTACAAATTAGCTTCAAAATTGGTTTTATTATAAAAAAAGTATAACTTCTTCTCTTTATTGTGAAAATATATGGTTTTTAATATTATTAAAACTCTTAAGTTGTATACTTTTGTTTTAAGCCCTTTGTATATTTAATTTTTATGTGGAAAAAAATAATCAGAACGTTAACCCTTCGTAATGTCTATCTCGGAAACCGATTTTTTTGGCTTTTCGGAAGTATAGCGGCATTGTTTATTATTAGTTTTCCCTTTTCTCTCTTGTTTGCTGTAGCTAAAACAGCACTGGTTTTTGCTTCCGCTTTACTCCTCGTCGATTTCTTTTTGCTATTTAACAAAGGGGTGAATGTTGATTGTGAAAGAATACTTCCCCGTAAACTTTCGCTGGGTGATGATAATACGGTGAACTTAAAATTATTTAACAGGTATGGCCTGGGCCTTGATATTTGTATTATCGATGAATTGCCGGTTGAGTTTCAAAAAAGAGATTTTCAAATTGTAGATTTCTTAAAGGCAGGGCAACAAAAAACGTATCCTTATACTTTAAGACCCGTTCTGAGGGGGGAGTACACTTTCTATAATGTGAACCTTTATGTGAATTCCAGACTTGGCTTGGTGCAACGTAGAATTACTCACAGACTTAAAGAAAGTATTCTTGTCTACCCTTCTATTATGCAAATGAACAGGTTTTCTCTTATGGCTGTCGCCAAAATTTCTACCATGAAAGGGGTGAAAAAAGTGCGTAAGGTCGGTTCAAGTTATGAGTTTGCTCAAATCAGAAATTATGTAAAAGGGGATGATTACAGATCCATAAACTGGAAGGCTACCAGCAGGAAAAACAGCCTGATGGTTAATCAGTATGAAGATGAACGCTCTCAGCAAATTTACTCTGTTATCGATAAAGGGCGTTCTATGCAGATGCCTTTTAATGGGATGAGTTTGCTGGATTATGCTATCAATTCATCTTTGGTTATTTCGGGAGTCTCTCTCAAAAAACACGATAAGGCAGGGCTGATGACTTTTTCTGATAAAGTCGGTTCTACTGTTAAGGCAGAATCAGGCCCAAAACAATTGAATTTGATTATTGAAACTCTTTATAAAGAAAACCCGCGTAACTTCGAGGCAAACTATGAACTTCTTTATACTGCTACAAAGCAATTCATAAGAAGAAGGAGCCTTATTTTTCTCTATACCAACTTTGAAAGCTTTTCTGCTATGCAAAGGGTTTTGCCGCTTCTTAGACGTATTAATGCTTCTCACCTGCTTGTAGTTGTCTTTTTTGAAAATACCGAAATTGTCGATTACTCCCATAATGAAGCCCATACTACCGAAGAAATTTATAATAAAACCATTGCCTCCAGATTCGTGGAGGAAAAATACCGCATTGTTCAGGAATTAAGACAGTATGGTATTCAGGCTATTCTCACAAGACCCGAAAACTTGTCTGTTAACAGCGTTAATAAATACCTGGAAATGAAATCAAGAGGGATGATTTAAGATTTCTTCTCTTTTTGTAACTAATTTGTTCTATGTCTGAAAAACTTAAAGTAATTCCTTCTGTACTCCTTAAAATGGGATCGGATTGGTCTGTAAAAGTTAATGAAAATCCATTCACTCCCGGTAAAGGGGCTAATTTGCCTTCCCTCGGTTATCCCTGTGCTTCTTGTGCAGGTGTTGATACTAAATTGCGTTTCGCAAAAAGTACTGAAGTAGCAGAAAGTACGCTTGAATGGATGGAATTAATCTGCAAATCTTGCGGCAACTACACTTTATATACTAAAAAATAATTATTTAATTTAAATATCTAAAAATGCGCGCTGTAGTCCTTACTAAATTCGGAAAATCAGATAAGGCTTTTCAAATTCAGGAACGGGATATACCTGTTCCCGAAAATCATGAAATTTGCGTTAAAGCGGAGGCTTTTGGACTCAATTTTGCCGATGTAATGGCCCGGCAGGGCTTATATGATGATTGCCCTGCCTTACCCGCTGTTATTGGCTATGAGGTGGTTGGGCGTGTTCATGCAATAGGTAAGGATGTTAAAGACTTTGAAATCGGACAAAGGGTAGTTTCTCTTACCCGATTTGGCGGGTATGCTGAATATGCTGTTGCAGATGCTCGGGCAGCTATACTTATCCCTGATGAGATGGATTACTGTGTTGCGGCGGCACTTGCCACGCAATATGCTACTGCTTATTATTGTTCTGCTTACACTACTCAACTTCATGAAGGGGAACATGTCCTTATTCAGGCTGCAGCTGGCGGAGTGGGAACGGCACTTGTGCAAATGGCTAAAAATAAAGGCTGTATTGTATATGGTACTGCTAGTTCTCAAAAAAAACTGGACTACCTGAAGGAGTTGGGGGTCGATTATCCTATTAATTATAAAGATACTGATTTTGAAGAGTTTATTAATAAAACTTCAGGTAAAAAAGCGATAGATGTCGCTTTCGATAGTATTGGTGGTAATTCTGTTAAAAAAGCAAGGAGGCTTCTGGCTAATGGAACCGGCCGTATCATTTGTTATGGCGCTGCAAGTATGTCAGGAAAAAGAAAAAGTATCCCGAGACTACTCAAATTGGTTTTTGGCTTTGGTTTTCTTCCCTCAGTTGAACTTTTATTGAAGTCTCAAGGGATCACAGGAGTAAATATGTTACAAATCGCTGATAATCGCCCCGAAGCACTTAAGGTCTGTATGCAGGAAGTATCAAAAATGGTAGTAGAAGGAAAACTTAAGCCTACTGTTGGGGGCAAATTTTCTATTGACGAATTGGCTGAAGCACATGATTTTCTTGGTAATCGACAATCAATAGGCAAAGTAGCAGTTCATTGGTAGGTAATTCTTATCAATTGATATGCTTGAAATAGTTTAACGGGTTAACACAATGTAGTCGTTGATCAATGTCCTCAGAAATTTACTCCGGTCTTTTGGTATAGGGCTGATGTTCAATTGCTCTGATACATGGTCAGATAGTTCTTTTATGGCCTTTTTATGTGCCTGGTTTGGATACCTCCGCTCTCGTTCAAGTGATTTTTTGATGAATAACATGTCTTGTTCGTTAAATTTCCGAATCTGTGGAAATGTTGGCTGATAAGTGTCAAGAGTCGATATTTTTAAAATGTCATTCAGCGTGAACGTTCTCTGTGATGTAGTTCTTATTACTGTGGTTCCGGATAACAAGCCACCCAGTCGCTGACTCTTAGGGGATGCGTTTATTAATAAGGAACCTACTGAACCCAATGACATGAATATGTCTATAAACCGGAACATCCAACGCATAAAATAATCCTGACTCGTCGGTGCATCTCCATTTAGTTTTACTACTTTCAGCCCCATAGCCTTTTTGCCCAGAGATTGTCCGTTCATTAATATTTCTGACGCCAATGTATAGAAAATGAATATTGGTGCAAGAATAAGGTAAAGAAACAATGTGTAACTATCGCTCGAACCGATTGCTGAACTCCCAAGTATGCTCAGAAAGGTTATTATTCCTGACATTACCAGTATATCTATAAAATACGACATGAACCGGTTGCCTAATGATGCCAGTTCGTATTGTATAGTTACTTTTTGAGCGGTGTTTATTTCTATTGTTTTCATTTGTTTAATAATTCTGATTATCTGCCGGAATGAAATATACAATTATTTTTTGCTTTTCAGCAAATTAACATGGGGGATTCTATGGAAAAATATTAAAACTTAATATATTGTATTCTTAATGGGTATTAAAATCTTTATCCCGTTTCAAATAACTTCAGAACTTATTTTGTGATTTTATTGTTGGTTTTCCTGACGGCTTAATACTATAAAGTCCCTTCTGATTGTTTTAATTGTTTATATCCTTTTAATAAAGTCAAAATCTGAATGCGCGAAACTCATTTCATTAAACAAAACAAAGACAAATGGGCAAGGTTTGAACGTAATCTTGGTAAAGGAGATGCAAACCCCGATGAACTGAGTGACTTGTTTATTGAAATTACAGATGATTTATCCTATTCCAGGACATTCTATCCAAATCGTTCTGTCAGAGTTTATCTTAATAATATAGCGCAGAAAGTTTTTTATAGTGTTTATAAAAACAGAAAAGGACGGTTGTTTAAGGTTGTTGGCTTCTGGAGAGATACTGTTCCTCAAATAATTTACGAATCCCGCCGGTCTTTTCTCTTCGCTTTTCTCATTTTTATCGCTTCGGCACTCGTAGGTGCTTTCTCTTCTTATATGGATGTCGATTTTCCAAGAGTTATTCTTGGTGATGAATATGTCAATATGACCTTGGATAATATCGAAAACGGAAGACCTATGGCGGTTTATCAGGATCCTGATTCCAGACAAATGTTCTTCTCAATTGCGAAGAATAATCTGATGGTCTCTGCACTCTGTTTTATTGTCGGCCTTTTCTTTGGTGTCGGAACTATTTTTGTCCTCATTCAGAATGGTATCATGGTTGGCGCATTTCAATATTTCTTTTTTAGTCAAGGGGTCTATATGCAGTCTGTTTTTACTATTTGGATGCATGGCGCCCTCGAAATCCCTTGTATAATTATTGCAAGTGCTGCAGGATTAACTATGGGGGGAGGGCTGGTTTTTCCGAAAACACTGTCAAGAATGCAAAGCCTGCAATTGTCTGCCCGAAGGGGCCTGTTGATTATGCTAACTATTGCACCGCTTATTGTTCTTGCTGCTTTCATCGAAAGTTATATTACAAGGTATACAGAGGCTTCTTTTATTGTCAGAGGTGTTGTTATATTCGGTTCTTTCGCCTTTATTATCAGCTATTATATTGTCTATCCTTATATGAAGGCTAAAAAAGGTTTTACCTCTTTCCTCAATGACATTAAATTGCCTCCCGTTCAGGAATCCGGATTAAATTATACTAAAATTAAAAATAGCGCTCAGGTCTTTAGTGATGCTTTTATCTTTTACAGACAAATGGTTAAACCGGCGGCTATTATCTCATTGCTGCTTGCTTCGGTTTATACTGCCATTTTGTTACTCGATGGAGACAGGTATGCTTTTAATACTATCGTCGGCCTTGAACAGTTGTTTTTAAGCCCATGGTCCCTGGTCTCTTACACAATAGAAAATGTTTCTCAGTTTATGCTTGTTGGTGAACTGACGGTTCCATGGTTTCTGAATTTTATTACTTCAAGTGTAATGGCTTACCTCGTCCTATTTTGGGTGCAAAAAGATGTTCATAAAAATAAAAATATTGAATACAATGCCTCTTTCTTCTTTAATACTATTAGCTCGACGGCAATTTGTATGTTTGGTATTCATTTCATTATGCTCGCCTCCGAAGGATGGTTGTTTTTGCTGATGGTTTTTCTTGTGCCTGTTATTATGGTGATTATGGCTACCGTCTTTAATGAAAACCTCAACCTTATTTCTGCAGCGGGCCGTGCTTTGTCTATTATTTCAGGAAATTGGGTGGTCATGATGGGCGCTTATATTGTTATATCTGTTATGTGCCTTGTTTTTCTCTTTATGGCTACTGCGCCTATTGCAGGATTTTATTTAGGGGTTATTGCCAATGCGTTTCCAATTACTGATCTTGAACTGGTAAGACAAGGGTTTTATCTTTTTCTTTACTCTTTCATGCTCAGCTTCCTTTTTCCCCTTGTCTTTATTGTTATGAGTATTGGCTTTTTTAGCTTCAGGGAAACTAAAGAGGCTGCTAGCTTATTTAAAAAAATTCCCGATGTCGGGGTTCGTAAAATCAGCTATGGAATGGAAGCCGAAAATTAATTGCATTTTTTTTCGCTTCTCACCATTCTCTTGCAATTTTTGTAGTTTTTTTACGTAGTTTTTAATCTGTTAAATGAATCTGAATATTAAATATCTTTGCTTGATTGCTTTCTTTCTTCTCTTTGTAAAGGTACCCGCTTTTGCAGATAACGATGAAACGTTGGCCTATAAAAATGAATCGCTGGAATTGAAGACTTTTGATAAGAGTCAATGGCGTAGCTTGTCTGAAAATATGTCTTTTACCCAAAAAGTTAAACCTAAGAAAATAAAAAAAGACAAAGGTCAGAATTCCAGTAATAACACAATTGTCCCCCCCGAGATCAACCCGGTCTCTTTTATGACATTTGCCAGATTTGTCTTGGTTTTTCTTGCAGTTCTTCTTCTTGCTTTTGTGATTTTTAAAACAGTCGCAGGGGATGCAATTCTGGTAAATAATCAGGTGCAACGAAAAAATATTTCTTCTATCAGGGATGTCGAAACCAACCTTCAGGAAGCAGATGTAGATGGATTTCTCCAAAAATCTCTCACAGATGAGGATTATCGGCTTTCTATTAGGTTGTACTATCTCTCTATTATTAAAGAATTGTCCCTGAAAAATGTTATAAATTGGAAAAAAGACAAAACCAATGGACACTATTTAAGAGAAATGAGAGACGGGAAACACCCGCTGCTAAAGGAGTTCAGAAATGTAACCCGTATATTCGAATATGTCTGGTACAGCAATACTGCCTTTGATAAAGGTCAGTTTCTTGAGGTGTCCGTCGATTTTAAAAATTTATTAACTGCTATTAAATAACTTTTCTGCCTTCTATGAATAAAAGAACCACTTACTTTATTGCTGCTTTGGTTTTTATTGGCCTGATTGTGTACTTTACGCAATTTCAACAGCAATTCTATAGCTGGTCGGAAGATTATGAAGTCAAAGGAGAAAATCCTTACGATATTAAAGTTCTTTATGAATTGCTCGACAATAGATTCAATCTTGATGTCATCGAAAACAGGGTGACTACCGAACTTTCTGATGATGAAAATAAGGCTGAAGGAACTTCTTATCTTTATATAGGAAAAAATCCGCAATATACCGAAAAAGAAGCCTGGCATCTCAAAGAATATGTCAAGGCAGGGGGGGAAGCTTTTTTGATTACGGATCATATTCAGGATAGCCTGGCGGAAATCCTCTTTTACAGGGAAGATTGTGGTTCGGCTACTACATGGGCCGGAAGGAACCCCGAAAAGTATACTCCTAAGGTGCTTTCAGGATTCAACCACCCCGATATCAGTAATCATTATTACGAGTTTCAATATACCTTTAATCACTTTCCCGCTTCTTATTCTTGGAAATATGTACCGGAGGCTGCTTTTTGTAATAAAAGGGATTATCCTGTCGCCGCCCTCGGTTCCTTTGTTATTGATAAAAAAAATGAAAATTATATCAACTTTTTTCGTGTCAAAGTAGGTCTCGGATATTTTTACTTTCATACCAATCCTATTATGTTTTCTAATAAATTTATGGTTGATAGCGTGGGACTCGAATATGCTGACTTTGTATTCTCTCACGTCAAAAGTAATGATATGTTCTGGGATAGGGAAAGCCTCAATCTGCCCGAAAATCAGAAGGCAAAACGACGCGACAGACCGCAGATTCCTGCCAAATCCCCTCTCGAATATATCTTCTCTCAACCTGCACTCCGATGGAGTTGGTATATGTTTTTAACCCTCGGGGTACTTTATGTCCTTTTTGGCGCAAAACGAAGACAAAGAGAAATTCCTGTCCTGGAAAATAACAGGAATACTTCTCTCGAATTTATTGAAACGATCGGAAGGCTTTATTTTCAGAAACAGGACCATAAGGGAATTGTTAAAAAACAAATGCACCTGTTTTTAGCCCATGTCAGACAAAGATATAACCTGGTAACCAGGGATCTGGACGATAAACTTATTGCCAGAATTGCGATAAGGTCTAAGGTGGATGCTGATATCGTTAATGATATCTTTAAAGCTCATTTTAAATTGAGAAAAATTTTGCAGAAACCTTATTCTAAAGTGTCTGCTGATACCCTCAATAACTTTTATTTGCTTATTGAAAGGTTTCATAATGAAGAACGAAAAACAAAATTTGAAAAAATAGCTGATAATTCCGAAAATTGATGTTTATATCACTATATTCTTTTCGATTTTTAGAATCTGAATGTGTTTTTAATACATTTTTATTTTCAATACCATAAACTTTTTAACAAAATGAATGATAATTATTCCTGGGACGATGACCAGGCTTCTGTTGCCGAAATACAAAAAGTGGTCGATAAGGTAAGGGACGAAGTTCAAAAAGTAATCATTGGACAGGATAGCCTCATTGAATTGATTATGGTTTCTGTCTTTGCCGGGGGGCATGTCCTTCTTGAAGGGGTGCCGGGAGTCGCCAAAACCCTTGCCTCCAAATTGATGGCCAAAACTTTAAATGTCGATTTCTCACGTATTCAGTTTACTCCCGATATGATGCCCTCTGATGTTACAGGGACTAGTATCTATAATATGCAAACTGCTAAATTCGCTTTCAATAAGGGTCCTGTATTCTCTAATATGGTCCTTATTGATGAAATTAACAGGGCCCCGGCCAAAACCCAGGCTTCCCTTTTTGAAGTTATGGAAGAAAAACAGGTGACCGTCGATGGGAATACTTATAAAATGGCTTTCCCTTTTATGGTCATTGCTACCCAAAACCCTATTGAACAAGAAGGTACTTATAAATTACCTGAAGCTCAGTTGGATAGGTTTTTGTTCCGGATTCAACTCGATTATCCCTCGCTGGAAGAAGAACAGGAAATCCTTCGCCGTTTCAGAAATGATTTCTCTAAAAAGCAAATTGGAGAGGTCCAGGCGGTTATAAATGCCAAAGAAGTGGAAAAATGTCAGAGAATTGTCGAAAAAATTCACGTAAAAGATGAATTACTCGATTATATTGCCGCTATCACCCTTAATACAAGAAATAATGGCGACTTGTTCCTTGGGGCTTCTCCCAGGGCTTCTCTTTCTATTATGCAGGCTGCAAAGGCGGTCGCTGCTATTAATGGACGAGATTTTGTTACGCCGGACGATATTCAATATGTCGCTTTCCCTGTCCTCAATCACCGTATTATCCTTACGCCAGAAAGAGAAATGGAAGGTATGGACGTCAGAGATGTGATTAAGGATATTATTGCCAAAGTGGAAGTGCCAAGATAATATGTGTAGGTTCTTCAAAAAAAAACAAAAAAATACGGATAATAAATCCCTCAGTATCAAACCTGAAAGCCAGGAAAAGTTAAATTATCCACTGGTGGAAAATTTGCATTTTTATATCGAAAATGGCAATTATGTTTTTACCGGGTTTTACCTAAAAAACAGAGGCTATTGTTGTGAAAATAAATGCAGACATTGCCCTTATTGATGCGGTCATTTTTTTGTAATGTTGCAAAATATTTTGTTCCGCTTTAATCTGTTTCATCCTGGAATCTTTAAATCACTGCCCTTTGCCGGAAAGTGGTGTTGTAGTTCAGAATAATAAATGTCTCTCCTGTGAATGTTTATTTGCCTGATAATTATTTTTATATTAAACGGCTGTATCTGTTATGCTTCTCAGACTAATTAACTTGAATCTGATGATTTTTGTTAATTATTTGATGATGTGATTAATGAAAGATGCTGGGTTTTTGAAATTTTAATCAAATATGGCAACTACCCGTGCAGGCGCTGCAGAACCTCCCTTTATTTTGAGGGGAAATACCGCTACTTTGAATCCACTCGGTGGTAATGATTTAAGGTTGGTCAATTGCTCCATATGAAGGTATTCATGCTCTATTCCAACTAAATGGCCTTCCCAAAATAATTCTTTATTGTTTGTCTTTCTTGCCTCCTCTGCTAAGTGCTTTAGTGGAAGGTCCCAGCCCCATTGATCGATACCCATTACTTTTATTCCCTGAGAAATAAGCCACTCTGTCGCTGCCTTACTCATCCCGGTACCTCGAAGAAAAAAATCTTTGCCCTTTAACTGATCCCGGTCGGTTCGTATCAATACTATATTACCCGCTTTTAAATTTACTCCGGTTTTTTTTAAATCCGAACGAAGGTCGTCAACCGTAATGGCTTCAAAATCTCTTTTATGACTCATGTCTATTACTACTCCATCCCCATATAACCAATCTAAAGGAACTTCATCTATTGTTTTCGCCTTCTTGCCTTCCGATATTGGACCGTAATGCCAGGGGGCATCCAGGTGGGTTGTGGAATGTACTCCCATGTTTTTAATCTTGTCATCTGCCCATCCACTGAATTTTTCAGGGACAAGCCGCTTGGGAAGTTTTAATATATGTCGGATTAATTTCATGCTTTTTGAATGTGGCAGGTGTTTTACCTTAATTCGCATGAACCAGGGATCCTCTTTTTTGTACTCTATCGTTTTTGAAAGATCTGTTATTTTTGCCATTGTTTTTATTTAAGGATTTTGCAGCATCTGAATGTGTTTTTATTTCTGATACAACTAAATTACAGGGGAAGAATATAATTTTTAAAAAAATACCCTTAATTCGCTTTCACCAGGGGAAAATAGGAGCTTTAGAACTTTTATTTCATGAAAAGTAGAATTTTTTTTAAAAAAAACATTTAAGTTTTTCTTTTTCTCAAAAAGTATTGTACTTTTGCATTCGCTTAAGTAAACCCCTTCTATAGGGAGATTAGAAAAATGTAGTAATATTTATTAAATGCCTACGATAAACCAATTAGTTAGAAAAGGACGAAAAGTAATCAAGCTTGCTTCTAAAGCCAGAGCCTTGGATTCTTGTCCTCAGAAACGAGGCGTATGTACACGTGTTTACACTACAACGCCTAAAAAACCAAACTCAGCCTTACGTAAAGTTGCTAAGGTGCGTCTGACAAACGGATTTGAAATTATTGCCTATATTCCGGGTGAAGGACACAACTTACAAGAACACTCTATAGTTTTGGTAAGAGGAGGTAGAGTAAAAGATTTACCTGGTGTACGTTATACTGTTGTCAGGGGTGCCCTTGATACTGCAGGTGTTGCAGACAGAAAACAATCCAGGTCTAAATATGGTGCTAAAAGACCTAAAGTTAAGAAGTAAATAATAATTTAATATTTTTTAGATATAACGTCATAAGTTGATTAAGTTCTGAAGAAGTCGGAACTGAAGATTGAGCCAACAATGTTTTTAAGGCTCAAACAACAGCTAAAAAGATTTATAGATAATGAGAAAGAGAAAACCGAAAGTGCGCCAGATCGCACCCGATCCACGGTATGGAGACAAACAAGTTACACGTTTTGTGAATATGCTAATGTTGGACGGTAAAAAAACAACTGCATACAGAGCCTTCTATCAGGCTATGGATATTATGGAAGAGAAAACCGGCGAATCTGCTCATGAAATTTTCCAGAAAGCAATTAAAAATGTTATGCCCGCTATAGAAGTACGCTCTCGTCGTATCGGTGGTGCTACATTTCAGATTCCAACCGAAATTCGTCCTGAACGCCGACTCTCAGTCGCTATGAAATGGATGATTAAATATACCCGTCAGCGTAGTGGTAAAGGTATCGCAACCAAATTGGCTGCTGAGATGCTCGCTGCCTCTAAAGGGGAAGGCGCTACAGTTAAAAAGAAAGATGATACACACAAAATGGCGGAGTCCAACAGGGCTTTTGCTCACTTTGGCCGTAGAAGAACTAAATCTAAATAGTTAGTTATTCCAATTATATATCCAAGACATTTTTTTATACATAATTAAAGACGCTATTCAAAAGTCATGGCAAAGATAGATTTAACATACACTAGAAATATTGGTATCGCTGCACATATTGATGCAGGAAAAACCACTACCACTGAACGTGTTCTGTATTATACAGGTATTAGTCACAAAATTGGCGAAGTACATGATGGTGCAGCTACTATGGACTGGATGGAACAGGAACAAGAACGTGGTATTACTATTACTTCTGCAGCTACCAAAACAGAGTGGCCCTGGAAGGATGAACAGTATGCTGTTAATATTATTGACACTCCCGGCCACGTGGATTTTACCGTTGAAGTAAATCGCTCTTTGAGGGTTTTGGACGGTCTTGTCTTTTTGTTCTGTGCTTCAGGTGGTGTAGAACCGCAGTCTGAAACGAACTGGAGACTTGCTGATGGTTATAAAGTGCCTCGTATTGCCTTTGTTAATAAAATGGATCGTCAGGGTGCTGACTTTTTCTCTGTTTGTCAACAAATGAGAGATATGTTGGGTGCTAATGCAATTCCTCTTCAGGTGCCTATCGGTTCTGAAGATGACTTTAAAGGAGTAGTTGACCTTATTACAGGTAATGCTATTGTTTGGAATGAACATGATATGGGAATGACTTTCGAAATTGTTCCTATTCCCGAAGACTTGGTAGATATTGCAGCTGAAGCTCGTGAAAAATTACTTGAAGCTGTTGCTGAATATGATGAAAATTTATTGGAAAAGTACTTTGAAGATCCGGATTCAATCTCTCATGATGAAATCCGTGCTGCTGTCCGTGCTGCCGTTTGTGATATGAGTATCATCCCGGTTATGTGTGGTTCTGCTTTCAAAAATAAAGGGGTTCAGGCTGTCTTGGATGCTGTATGTGCTTTCTTGCCTTCTCCGCTGGATGTTGATGCTGTAACAGGTACAAATCCGGATACTGAAGAGGAAGAATCTCGTCCGGCTGATTTTGATGCTCCCTTTGCTGCTCTTGCTTTCAAAATTGCTACAGACCCTTATGTTGGTCGTCTGTGCTTCTTCCGTTGTTATTCAGGGAAATTGGATGCAGGTTCTTATGTCTTAAATACTCGTTCAGGTAAAAAAGAACGTATTTCACGTATCTATCAGATGCATGCAAACGAACAAAAGCCTGTTGAAACTGTCTATGCAGGAGATATCGCCGCAGGTGTTGGTTTCAAAAATATTAAAACCGGTGATACTCTATGTGATCTCGATCATCCGATTGTCCTGGAAAGTATGGACTTCCCCGATCCGGTTATCAGTATCGCTATTGAGCCTAAAACTCAAAAAGATGTTGAAAAACTAGGTATGGCTTTGGCTAAATTGTCCGAAGAAGATCCTACTTTTATCGCAAGATATAACGATGAAACAGCTCAGACTATTATTAGCGGTATGGGGGAACTTCATCTCGAAATAATTGTTGACCGCCTCAAACGTGAGTTTAAGGTTGAAGTGAACGAAGGGGCTCCTCAGGTTAACTATAAAGAGGCTTTAACTAAATCCGTTACGCACCGTGAACGTTTGAAAAAACAATCTGGTGGTTCTGGTTTGTTTGCCGATATGGAGTTTGAATTAGGCCCTGCTTCAGAAGAATTCCTGGAAAGTGATGACTTTAAAAATTCTAAAGTTAGAATGGAGTTCAATTGGGATATCAAAGGAGGGGTTATCGACAAAGCTTACGTTAATCCTATTAAGAAAGGTTTTGATTCTATGATGGATAATGGTGTGCTAGCAGGGTACAATATCGATAGTATGAGTGTAAGGGTTTATGATGGTGGTATGCACGCGGTGGATTCCAAACCTATTGCCTTTGAACTTTGTGCTAAAGAAGGCTTTAAAGCGGCTGCAAGGTCTTGTAAACCTGTTCTTCTTGAACCTATTATGAAATTAGAAGTGGTTTCTCCTGAGGACTATATGGGCTCTATTATCGGTGACCTTAACCGTCGTCGTGGTATTATGAAAGCGCAGGAACCTAAAGGCTCTGGTATTATCATTAAGGCTGATGTGCCTTTGTCAGAAATGTTTGGTTATATAACTGACCTGCGTACGCTGACTTCAGGACGTGCTTCTTCCAGTATGGAGTTCTCTCACTATGCACCGGCTCCGAATGCAGTGGCTTCTAAAGTCATTGAAAATGCTAATGCAACTGTTTAAATGTTTTTAATATTAATATAGTCAGTCTTTTTAGCTGGCTTGCTTTTAATCATATTTTATAAAATTATTCATCGAGGCATGAATCAGAAAATTAGAATCAAACTCCGTTCTTACGATCACAATTTAGTAGACAAATCTACTGCAAAGATTGTAAAAACCGTACGCAATACCGGTGCAGTTGTTACTGGACCGATTCCGCTGCCCACTCATAGAAAGGTGTTTACAGTTTTGCGCTCTCCGCATGTAAACAAAAAATCTCGTGAGCAGTTTCAACTTCGTACGCACAAACGTCTTATTGAAATTTATAGTTCAACTGCTAAGACGGTAAGTGCTCTTGAAAAACTCGAACTGCCTAGTGGCGTCGATATTCAGGTGAAATTAATGTAATTTGTTCATTTGTAGATTTTACTACAATTCTTAAAAAAAGAATAAAGTGGAAGGTTTAATAGGAAAAAAAATAGGTATGACCAGCATTTTTAATGAAGCTGGTGATAACATAGCCTGTACTGTCGTTCATGTCGGACCTTGTGTTATTACACAGGTTAAAACGGATGAAACGGATGGCTATAATGCAGTTCAGATCGGATATGGTGAACGTAAAGTTAAAAGTTCAACAAATCCCATGAAAGGACATTTTGCAAAAGCAGGGACTACTCCCAAACAAAAAGTTGCTGAGTTTCGTGATAGCGAAGTGAAGGCTGCTATTGGTGATGTTTTAACTGTTGCTGACGTATTTAATGAAGGTGACTTTGTAGAAGTTACTAGCAACTCTAAAGGAAAAGGTTTTCAGGGGGTTGTTAAAAGACATGGCTTTCATGGTGTCGGACAGGCAACGCATGGTCAGCATAATCGCCTTCGTGCTCCAGGTTCAATTGGTGCCGCTTCTTATCCCGCTAAAGTTTTCAAAGGTATGAAAATGGCAGGTAGAACAGGTGGAAAAAAAGTAACTACTATCGGTTTAAAGGTAGTGAAAATTTTTGCAGAAGAAAATTTATTACTTATTAAAGGAGCTGTCCCTGGTCATAAGGGCGCTTTTGTAATCGTGAAGAAATAATCATGAAATTAGAAGTATATAACATAAACGGTGAAAACCTCGGTAGAGAGGTGGAACTGCCAGACTCAGTTTTTGGTCTGGAGTTGAACGAGAAACATGATCATGTTGTCTATCTTGCTGTTAAAAAGTACCTTGCCGCTCAACGTCAGGGAACTCATAAAGCTAAAGGTCGCGCAGAAATTAAAGGTTCAACCAAAAAAATTAAAAAACAAAAAGGTACAGGTACTGCTCGTGCAGGTTCTATCAAAAATCCTTTGTTCCGTGGTGGTGGTCGTGTTTTTGGTCCTGAACCAAGAGATTACACCATTCAACTGAATAAAAAGGTGAAAAAACTTGCCCGTAGATCTGCTTTGTCTTCTAAGGCTCAGGAAGGTGCTATTATCGTCGTTGAAGATTTTGTCTTCGATAGCCCTAAAACTAAAACATATCTCAATTTGTTAACTAGCCTGAAAAATGGTGAAAATGACTTGAGTGATGCTAAAAGTCTTTTGATCCTTGATGCTCCTCAGATTGATAATGCTCCGGTAAAACCTAAGTTGCCTACCAAGAAAAGAGGCGCTAAGAAAAAAGCGGCTTTTGCTGATGCGATGAAGTCTTACTCCTCTGACTTGAAAGCGTATAAGGAAAATCTTAAAACTTATACAGCTTCCATGGATGAGCATATGGATAAAGTCGAAAAAGGTTATGACAATATTGTTTTGTCTAGCCGTAATATTAAAAAAGCTGTTGTGGCAGATGCCAAAACACTTAATGTTTATCAAATTTTGAATGCTAATTGTTTAGTAGTTTCTGAAAGTGCGGTGAATCGCCTGTCTGAAATGCTTTCATAATCGTATTCTCAAGTCTTTAAATTGATATATCAGAAATGAAAAATATTATAATCAGGCCGATTCTTACTGAAAAAACGAATGCCCTGGCTGAAAATCCACTTCTTAACCAATATACTTTCGAAGTGTTGAAATCAGCTAATAAAATAGAAATTAAAAATGCAGTTGAAGAACAGTTCGGTGTAACTGTAAATTCTGTCAATACTTCTATTCGCCCGGGTAAAGCTAAATCAAGAGTCGTGAAAGGCCGCCATACTAAAGGTCGTACTTCTTCTATCAAAAAAGCAATCGTTACTATTGCTGAAGGAGAATATATCGATGGTTTCTTTGGTGATATGGGTATGGATGAGGTTGAACTCATCGATGATAACGAAGAAGCTAATGCTTAAGATGTATATGAATAATATACACAATATTTAAATTTATTATTTAACTATAGTCGCGAAACTGATAAATTCGTATAACAATGCCAGTAAAAAAGTTTAATCCGATTACCCCTGGTACAAGAACCCGCGTAGCTAATACCTTCGCGGAGCTCACGACTGATAAGCCCGAGAAAAGCTTATTGTCCAAGCTGAAAAAATCAGGAGGTAGAAACAACGAAGGTCATAGAACAGTACGCCACAGAGGTGGTGGACATAAACGCCGTTATCGTGTGATTGATTTCAAACGTAATAAAGATGGTGTCCCTGCTACTGTAAAAAGTATTGAATATGATCCTAATCGTACAGCGTATATTGCTCTTTTGGTCTATGCCGATGGTGAAAAACGCTACATTATTGCACCAAATAAATTAATGGTTGGTGATTCTATACTTTCGGGTAAAGGAATTGCACCTGACCTCGGTAACTGTCTGCCTTTGGGAGATATGCCGGTCGGTACCAAAATTCACGCTATCGAAACACGCCCTGATAAAGGAGCTGTTTTAGTGAGAAGTGCCGGGGCCTCCGCAGAGTTGGCAGGTAAGGATGGTAAATATGTCCTTGTCAAATTACCTTCCAGTGAAACTAGACTAATACTTGCTACTTGTAGGGCTACTATCGGTGAGGTCTCTAATAAAGACCACGGTTTAGAAGTACTTGCTAAAGCTGGACGTAGTCGTTGGTTAGGTCGCAGACCTAGAGTAAGAGGGGTTGCAATGAATCCTGTTGATCACCCGATGGGGGGTGGTGAAGGTAGATCCTCTGGTGGACACCCACGTTCTCGTAATGGTATTATGGCTAAAGGTCAGAAAACCAGAAATAAGAAGAAATACTCTAATAAGTTAATTGTTACAAGAAGAAAAACTAAAAAATAGATGGCACGTTCACTAAAAAAAGGACCTTACATTTATCACAAACTTGTGACAAAAGTACTTAAGTCCAAAGAATCTAAAAAGAAATCAGTAATTAAGACATGGTCTCGCTCTTCTATGATTATTCCTTTAATGGTAGGAGAAACAATTGCTGTTCATAATGGTAAAACTTTTGTCCCTGTTTTCGTAACTGAAAATATGGTTGGTCATAAACTCGGTGAGTTTTCTCCAACTCGTACTTACAGAGGACACGGAGGTAAAAAGAGGTAATTAAAAATTAATACAATAGCAAAGTTCAAATATAAGTTATGGAACAAAATCAAGAGTTTGTAACGGCTGTTGCGAAAATTAAAAACTGCCAGATGTCTGCCCGCAAAATGCGGTTAGTAGCAAATATCATCAGGGGAGTAGAAGTTGAAAAAGCACTCGGTATTCTTAAATATACCAAAAAAGAAGCTGCTTTATGGTTGGATAAACTATTAACTTCCGCTATCGCTAACTGGAGTGTTTTGACTGAAGAGGAAGCTGATGATTATCAGTTGGTAGTCTCTGCAATCTGGGTAGACCAAAGTTCGCAACTCAAACGTTTTCGCCCGGCTCCACATGGCCGCGCTCATCGTATTCGCAAACACTTCTGCCACGTAACCCTTCAGGTTTCTAATTCAAAAGCATTGGAAATTTATGAAGAAGCAGAGCAGGAAGTTGAAGAATTAGAAGAAACCGAATAATCAATAGTATAACACTAATTAAATATTATGGGACAAAAAACTAATCCTATAGGTAACCGGTTGGGTATCATCCGTGGATGGGACTCTAATTGGTTTGGTGGTAAATCATTCGCAGATAAAGTTGTTGGTGATGAAAAAATTCGCCGATACCTTAAAGTAAGAATCGATAAAGGAGGAATCGCTCGCATCGTTATTGAGCGTACTCTTAAACGTATCACTGTAACTATTCATACTTCAAGACCAGGTATCATTATTGGTAAGGGCGGTCAGGAAGTAGATAGAATTCGTGAAGAATTAAAAAAATTGACCAATACTGATGTTCAAATCAATATCGTCGAAATTCGTAAACCTGAAATGAATGCTCAGATTGTAGGAGAAACTATCGCTAAACAGGTAGAAGCTCGTATCAATTATAGAAAAGCTACTAAAATGGCTATTCAGGCTACTATGAGAGCCGGTGCTGAAGGTATTAAGGTTCGTTTGTCAGGTAGATTGAATGGCGCTGAGATGGCTCGTTCTGAAGAGTATAAAGAAGGAAGAAGTCCTTTGCATACTTTTAGAGCTGATATAGACTACGCTTTGGTGGAAGCCAATACAGTTTATGGTAAAATTGGTGTCAAAGTCTGGCTTTGTAAAGGTGAGATACTAGACAAAGTTGATTTATTTCCTGCCCCTGTTAAACGTGATCGTAAGGGCAATTATGGTAAAGGAAATAATGACAGAAAAAGAAATGATCGCAGAAGAAGAAAATAAAATCGCAAAATTTAGGAACTTCTAAAAGTTTTTTATATTTTTGCACTCGCTTTGAATTTTACATGGCTTTATGCTTTGCTCATCGCGTTTAATATTAATAGAAATATTCAATTGTAGATAAATGTTACAGCCGAAAAAAACAAAATACCGCAAGCAACAAAAAGGTCGCAATAAAGGCCTTGCCCACAGAGGCTCTTCTGTTGCTTTTGGCTCGTTTGGTCTCAAGACCCTTGAAGGTGCTTGGATCACTAGCCGTCAGATAGAAGCTGCGCGTATCGCTATGACCCGCTACATGAAAAGGGAAGGTAAAGTGTGGATACGCATTTTTCCCGACAAACCTGTCACCAAAAAACCATTGGAAGTAAGAATGGGTAAAGGTAAAGGGGCTTTGTCTCATTATGTTGCGGTTATCAGACCGGGAAGAATTATGTTTGAATTGGATGGTGTATCCAGGGAAGTGGCCAGTGAAGCGCTACGCCTCGCCGCTCAAAAACTTCCTGTCAGTACTAAATTTGTAGTGCGTAATGATTACTCCGAAGATTAATACACTTAAACTGTTATTAAAATGTCTAAATCAGAACTAAAAGGCTTAAGTGTTCAGGAATTGAATGACGAGTTGGAAATTTTTCAAAAACACTATTATACTCTAAAATTTAATAATGCTGCTTCCACTTTGGAAAATACTGCTGAAATTAAAAATGTGAGACGTAATATTGCTCGTGTCAAAACTGAAATAAGAGCCAAAGAATTATCTGAATCTACTCCAAAAAGAGATAAGATTCAACTAAGAAGAAGATTAGCTAAAAAGATTAAAAAGTAATTTAAATAAATTCCGCAATGGAAGAAATTAAAAGAAATTTACGTAAACAACGTGTTGGTGTCGTAACCAGTAACAAAATGGATAAATCCATATCAGTTATAGTTGAGCGTCGTGTTAAACACCCGATTTATAGCAAGACCATGAAAAGTACTAAAAAGTACCTAGCTCATGATGAAACGAACTCTTGCAATATCGGTGATACTGTTCGCATTATGGAAACTCGTCCACTCAGCAAACGCAAACGCTGGAGATTATTGGAAATTATTGAACGCGCCAAATAAGATATTAAGTCATGATACAACAAGAAAGCAGACTGAGAGTTGCCGATAATTCCGGCGCCAAAGAGGTCCTTTGTATTAAGGTACTCGGCGGTTCTAAAAGACGCTATGCATCTATTGGTGACATTATAGTTGTCACTGTCAAAGATGTTGCCCCTGGTGGGCTAAAAAAAGGTACTGTTTCCAAAGCAGTTATCGTTAGAACAAAAAAAGAAATCCGTAGAAAAGATGGTTCTTATATCCGGTTTGATGACAACGCTGTTGTCTTACTGAATGATAGTGAAGAACCAAGAGGATCACGTATTTTTGGCCCTGTGGCCCGTGAACTTCGTGATCGTGATTTTATGAGAATTGTTTCATTAGCACCTGAAGTACTTTAAGTAATGAAAAAGTCAAATAAAAAAGTAATTAAAAGTCACATTAAAAAAGGTGACACAGTAGTGGTCCTTTCCGGAGATTCTAAAGGCGATACCGGAGTTGTAGAGGCTGTTTTTGCCGCCGAATACAGAGCGATTGTCAAAGGGGTTAACATGGTTAAAAGACATGTCCGTCCCAGCGCTGATCAAATGGGAGGTATCATTGAAAAAGAAGCTTCTCTTCATATTTCCAACCTGATGTTGTTGGATGGGAATGGAGAAAAAAGCCGTATTAAAAATGAAAGGAATGAAAACGGAAATAAAATCCGTGTTTCTAAAAAAACTCAAGAAGTAATTTAGTCATGGAATATCAACCAATATTAAAGACGAAATACAAAAAGGAATTGATTACTGCTTTGATGGATAAATTCCAGTATAAGTCAGTTATGCAGGTTCCTAAGTTAATCAAAATATGCCTTAGCCAAGGTGTCGGATTAGCTACCTCTGATAAAAAGTTAGTGGATAATGCAGTTTCTGAAATGACCGTTATTGCAGGACAGAAGGCTGTCAAAACCAAAGCTAAAAAATCTGTCTCTAACTTCAAACTTAGAGAAGGTATGCCAATCGGTGCAAGGGTAACTCTTCGTAATGATAATATGTATGAGTTTCTTAACAAACTTGTTACTATTGCTCTTCCAAGGGTAAGGGATTTTAGAGGGATCAATAATAAAAGCTTTGATGGCCATGGTAATTTTACTATGGGAATCACTGAACAAATTATTTTCCCTGAAATTAACCTCGATAAAATACCTAGAATAACTGGTATGGATATCACTTTTGTAACTAATGCTAAAACAGACGAGGAAGCATTGGAGTTGTTGAAACTCTTAGGTATTCCTTTTAAAAACCAATAATTTACAATGGCTAGAAAATCAGTAGTAGCAAGAGAAGTCAAAAGACGTAAACTAGTTGCCAAGTATGCTAAATTGCGTGCTGAACTGAAGGCAAATGGAGACTATGAGGCTTTGGATAAATTACCCAAAAATTCTTGTCCTATTCGTTTACACAACAGGTGTCAACTGACAGGCAGACCAAAAGGTTATATGCGTCAATTTGGTATCTCTCGCGTAACATTTAGAGAAATGGCCCTCAAAGGCCTTATCCCGGGTATCACGAAGGCAAGTTGGTAATCAACTCCTTTATTTTATCCTCCCGTTGTCTTTTAATCAACGGTTTTAATTATTATTATTCAATCAGCAATTAAATCCAACTCAGGGATAATTATTGCGATTAAAACAGAAAGTATGGCACTTACTGATCCTATTGCGGATTACCTTACTCGTATTCGTAATGCACAAATGGCCGGTCACCGCATGGTTACTATTCCGGCGTCCAACATGAAGAAAAGTATTACTCAAATCTTGTATGACCAGGGGTATATTCTGAAATATAAATTTGAGGAAACAGCTAATAAACAAGGTCAGATTCTCATCGCTTTGAAATATAATAAGGAAACTAAAAAGCCTGTTATTCAAATGATGAAAAGAGTTTCAAGACCAGGTTTAAGACATTATGTGAAATCTACATCTATGCCTAGCGTTATTAATGGCTTAGGTACTGCTGTAGTTTCAACTTCTAAAGGTGTTTTGACCGATAAAGCTGCTAGAAAAGAAAATGTTGGTGGTGAAGTCCTTTTCTATATTTATTGATGCTTTGCATTGTTTATAGAATTACGACTTACTTATATATTAAATATTAAATCTATTAAAGATGTCAAGAGTAGGAAATTCTCCGATTAATATTACTGCCGGAGTAGATATAAAAATTGATAAAAACCTGGTTACTGTAAAAGGGCCTAAAGGTGAATTGAAACAATTGATTAATTCTGATGGTATTACTGTTAAAATTGAAGAAAATCGATTGATAGTCAAAAGAGCTACTAACCAAAAACGCCACAAAGCAATGCATGGCCTTTATCGTCAGCTTCTTTCTAATATGGTTTATGGTGTCTCTGTTGGGTTTGTTACTGAACTAGAACTTCACGGGATTGGTTTTCGGGCCAAAAATTCCGGACAACTACTGGAAATGGCACTCGGTTTTTCTCATCCCGTTATGTTTTTCTTACCGGATGAAGTTAAATTGGAAACAATTTCTGAAAAAGGAAAACCGCCGGTTATCAAACTAACTAGTTCTGATAAACAATTAATCGGACAGATCGCTGCTAAAATTCGTGCCTTCCGTAAACCTGAGCCTTATAAAGGTAAAGGTATCAGATTTAAAGGTGAAGAAATCAGAAGAAAAGCAGGTAAAACAGCTGCTAAATAATTAAATACAATATTCTCTTAAAAGATATATATTCAGAATCATGAGTTCTAAGACACTAAATCGTCGTAAAAAGGTTCATAAAAGAATCAGAAAAACTCTCTCAGGTACGGCTACAAGACCTAGATTGTCAGTATTTAGAAGCAATAAGGGTATTTATGCTCAAGTTGTTGATGATACTACTGCTACTACGCTTGTTGCAGCTTCATTCAAGGAAATTGAAGCAACTACTAAAATTGAGCAGGCTAAGGCTGTAGGTCAGTTAATTGCTTCTAAAGCAATAAAAGCTGGTATTACTACAGTGATTTTTGATAGAAGTGGTTACTTATACCATGGCCGGGTTAAGGCTTTGGCTGATGGTGCCCGCGGTGAACGTAAAGAAGACGGAACCAACGAATTGTTACAATTCTAAATCTAAAAAAATGGCTAAGAATAAAAAAAATAACAGAGTTAAATCCTCTGAATCCGAAATGAAGGATAAATTAGTCTCTCTGAACAGAGTTGCTAAAGTTACTAAAGGTGGTCGTACATTCAGCTTCGCTGCTATTGTTGTGGTTGGAGATGGAAAAGGTACTGTAGGACATGGTCTGGGAAAAGCCAGAGAAGTTGCTTCTTCAATTACTAAAGCAACTGAAGATGCTAAAAAAAGTCTTATACATGTTCCTGTATACAAAGGTACAATACCTCATGCTCAGCATGGTAAATATGGTGCAGGAAAGGTCCTTATTATTCCTGCTGCTGATGGTACAGGGGTTATTGCAGGGGGGACTATGAGAGCTGTTTTAGAAATGGCAGGAATTCAAAATGTCCTAGCTAAATCTATCGGTAGTTCTAACCCGCATAATGTTATAAAAGCTACTATTGATGCGCTAAGCAAATTACGCTCGCCTATCGATGTTGCTAAAGCAAGAGGAATCTCTTTAGAGAAAGTTTTCAATGGCTAATTGCTAAATACTATTATTATGTCTAAAGTAAAAGTTACTCAGGTAAAAAGTATTATCGATCGTCCTAAAAGTCAAAAAGCTACTATGAAAGCTTTAGGTCTTCGTAAGATGAATCAATCGGTAGAACATGAAGGTACTCCTCAGATTATGGGGATGATCAATAAAATTAAACACTTGGTTCTTGTTGAAAACTTATAGTTTTCCGTTTACCATTGCTGTTATTTATTATTATAATTATTGATTTATTTCAATCAGTAAAATAATTTTAATCTAATGAAACTTAATAATTTAAAACCCGCTAAAGGTTCTGTTAAAAATAGAAAACGGATTGCCAGAGGTGTTGGTGCAGGTTCAGGTCGTACGGCTACTCGTGGTCATAAAGGGGCTAAATCTCGTTCAGGTTACTCTAATAAAAGAGAATTTCAAGGTGGTCAAATGCCTTTGCAGAAACTCTTGCCTAAAAGAGGGTTTAAAAATTCGCACCGTAGATATCAATCGGGAAGACCTGCTGAATATACTGCTATTAATCTCTCTCAGTTGGAATACTACGCAGGTAAACATAACCTGACTGAAATCACTCCGGCTATCTTTGCTGATTTAAATATCGTTAGCAAATCCAATACCTTTAAGGTGTTGGCCAAAGGTGATCTAAAACTTGCTCTTGAAGTTACCGCTCCTCGTTTTTCCGCCGCTGCTAAAAAAGCAATTGTGGATGCCGGAGGTAAAGCTTTTGTCGAGGTTAAGTTGAACTCTTTGCAAGGGATAGCTCATTCTGAAAAAGTTGAAAAAGTTGATTTGGCTCTCATTAAGAAGCACTTTCCCTTTGTTCAAGATGACGATTGTTTTCATGTTGTAGCAGAAGGTGATATTTCTAATAAGCTAACTATTGAGACTCATAAAATTTCTGAAGAAGCTAAAGCTCAGATTGAAGCCCTAGGCGGTTCTGTTGTTTTGGTTTAGTATGGATCACAGTTGATTAACAACTTGTTTTGTACTCTTCAAATTATAATATCTTAAGATAATGAATGCTTTAATTAAAAAATTACAGGCAATCTGGGAAATTGAGGATTTGAGAAATCGTATCCTTATTACTATAGGTTTTCTTGCAGTTTACCGCTTTGGTAGTTTTGTCATTTTACCTGGTGTAGATTCCGCCGCTTTGTCTAAAGCTATTGGTTCTACTGGTGGAATGATGGGTATGTTGGATATGTTTACTGGTGGATCCTTTTTTAAGGCTGCTGTTTTCGCCCTGGGTATCATGCCTTATATTTCAGCTTCTATTATTGTTCAGTTACTTGGTTTTGCTGTCCCCTATTTTCAAAAACTCCAGAAAGATGGAGAAAACGGGCAAAGAAAAACCAATCAGATAACAAGGGTTATAACTATCGCAATTACGATTGTTCAGGGATCTGCTTATCTTACTTATCTGAATGCTCAGCAAGGTGTTATTCTTCCTGAAATTCCGCCTACTGTTTTTTGGCTGGCTAATATTATTATTCTAACTGCAGGTACTGTTTTTTGTATGTGGCTGGGGGAACGTATTACAGATAAAGGTGTAGGAAATGGTATTTCTTTGTTGATTACTGCTGGTATTATTGCGGCTTTACCTGGTGCTTTTGTTCAGGAATTCTACCTGAAACTTGATAACCTCATAATCTTTATTATTGAAATTGCTCTGTTTGTTGCTGTTGTAATGGCTAGTGTGGCTTTGGTTCAGGCAGTTAGAAAAATAAAAATTCAGTTTGCTAAACATATGATTGGTAAATCTAATCTTAGTGGGCTTGGTACTGAAAGGGATTATTTGCCTATCAAATTAAATGCAGCTGGAGTTATGCCTATTATCTTTGCTCAGGCTTTGATGTTTGTTCCGGGTGCTGTCGCTGCAGGTTTAGGTGCCGAAAGTGGATTTTGGACGCAAATGGCAGATTTTACTTCTGTACCGTATAATATAGTGTTCTTTATCCTTGTAGTTGTCTTTACTTATGTTTACACAGCTTTAATTGTTAACCCGCAGCAATATGCTGACCACCTTAAAAGACAGAATGCTTTTATACCGGGTGTCAAACAAGGAAATGATACTGCTGAGTATATAGATGATGTTACTACTCTAGTTACTTTACCAGGGTCTATTGCTTTAGGTTTTATATCTATTATCCCTGGTATCGCTGCTGCTACTATTACTTCAAATGTTGGCTTTGCTATCTTTTATGGTGGAACTTCATTACTGATACTTGTAGCTGTTGTTTTAGATACTCTTCAGCAAATTGATAGTCACATGTCAATGCATGGGTACGACGTTAGAAAAATTAAGACAAGAACAAGATCTACTGAGACTGATTCAGTTATTTAGACTGATTTAATCTTTTGTAAGTATAAAACCTTATCTTTTAGCATATAAATTGCATAAAATTAGGTTATTTAAATAAATATTCAGATATTCGCACTCCGAAAAGTGAATCTATGGCTAAGCAAGAACTAATAAGACAAGATGGAACAATTACCGAAGCACTGTCAAATGCTATGTTCCGTGTCCAATTAGAAAATGAACATATTATTGTTGCTACTATCTCTGGTAAAATGAGAATGAATTATATTCGTATTCTTCCCGGGGATAAAGTTGCAGTAGAAATGTCTCCATATGATTTAACCAGAGGACGCATTATTTATCGTTATAAATAAATTAATTAAATCATGAAAGTAAGACCATCGGTAAAAAAACGTTCAATTGATTGTAAAATTGTTCGCCGAAAAGGAAGATTATATATTATTAATAAAAAAAATCCTAAGTTCAAACAACGTCAGGGTTAATTAATACAGGTTTAAATTTAAGATATGGCTCGTATTGCAGGGGTAGATTTACCCAAGAACAAAAGAGGTGTAATTGGACTGACTTATATTTTTGGAATAGGTCCGACTTCAGCTGAAAAAATCCTTCTAGAAGCTAAGATAGGTATTGATGTAAAGGTCCGTGAATGGACTGACGAAAATATTAAAAGTATTCGTCGCATCCTTGGTGATTCTTATGTTATTGAAGGTCAGTTGCGTACTGAAATCCAGTTAAATATAAAACGTTTAATGGATATTGCCTGCTACAGGGGATTGAGACACAGAAAAGGCTTGCCTTTACGTGGACAAAGAACTCAGACCAATGCGCGTACCCGTAAAGGGAAACGTAAGACTGTTGCAAATAAGAAAAAAGCAGGTAAATAAAATATGAAATCTAATTTATTCTAGATTATAAAAGTTATGGCAAAGTCAAAAAAAGTTAAAAAGAAGAATGTAAAAGTCGAATCGCAAGGTCAGGCTCACATTCGCGCATCGTTTAATAATATCATTATTACTTTAACTAATAATGCTGGACAGGCTATCTCATGGGCTTCTGCTGGTAAAGCAGGGTTTAGAGGGTCTAAGAAAAATACTCCTTATGCCGCTCAGATTGCTGCTACAGATGCAGCTAAAGAAGCTTACGATTGTGGCCTTAGAAGTGTTACAGTTTTTGTTAAAGGACCTGGTTCAGGTCGCGAAGCAGCTATCAGAGCAATAGATGCTGCTGGTATTAAAGTGTTATCTATTCAGGATGTTACACCCATGCCTCACAATGGTTGTCGTCCTCCTAAAAAACGTAGAGTTTAATTCATTTGATCTTCCTGTCTTAATAATTGGTGGGGATCAAAATAAATGTTAGTAAACAAATGGCAAGGTATACAGGACCAAAAACTAAAAAAGCTAGAGCCTTAGGTGAAGCTATTTTTGGATACGATAAAGTCTTCGAAAAGAAAAAATACGGCCCGGGTCAACATGGACCTTCTAAGCGTCGTAGACAAAAATCGGATTATGCTATCCAGTTGATGGAAAAACAAAAAGCAAAATATACTTACGGTGTTTTAGAACGTCAATTCCGTATAATGTTTCAAAAAGCAAGCAGAAAATCTGGTGTTACTGGTGAAAACTTGTTTCAACTGCTCGAAGCTCGCCTCGATAATACTGTCTTTCGTTTGGGAATTGCCCCGACTCGTAGTGCTGCAAGACAATTAGTCTCTCATAAACACATTGCTGTTAATGGTGTTGTGACTAATATTCCTTCTTGTTCTCTTAAAGAAGGTGATGTAGTTACTGTCAGAGGTAAATCTCAGGGTTTGGATGTTATTCTCGAATCACTTGGAGTTAATGCTCAGAATGTTCGGAAATACCCTTGGCTTGAATGGAATGATTCCAAAATGGAAGGAACTTTTATTCAGAATCCAACAAGAGATCAAATTCCTGAAAAAATTAATGAACAGCTTATTGTTGAGCTGTATTCAAAATAATCCTTCTGTTCAAAATGAATAGTTTTATTCAGAACTTCCCTATGGGAGTTCTGAATATATTGTTAGGAACATAGTCAATTTTTCAGATCATTTTCAATAGTCATATTCTAATCTTATGAGTTTATTAAACTTCCAGAAACCAGATAAAATCCTTCTTAAAAAAGCGGATGATTTTGATGGGAAATTTGAATTTAAACCCCTCGAACCAGGATTCGGACAAACTATGGGGAATTCTTTGCGTAGAGTCTTATTATCTTCATTGGAGGGACATGCTATTTCTGCTGTTCGTATCCGTGGAGTCGACCACGAATTTTCATCTATCAAAGGTGTTGTAGAAGATGTCGTTGATGTCATTCTTAACCTCAAACAGGTATGTCTAAAATACTTGCTAGAGGACGATATTGATGAAGTTGAAAAAATCTATGTTACTATTTCAGGTAAAGATGTTTTTACTGCAGGTGATTTGGGTGAGGCTACTAATGTATTTGAAATCACTAATCCTGATCTTGTAATTTGTCACCTCGAACCTTCTGTAACTTTAGAAGTTGAACTCAATGTGACTAAGGGAAGAGGTTATGTTTCTGCAGAAGAAAATTTGCCTAAAGATGCTCCTATTGGATTTATCCCAATCGACGCTATCTATACTCCAATCAAAAATGTAAGGTATGCTGTATCTTCAAGTAGGGTTGGTCAACACACAGATTACGAAAAGTTAGTAGTCGATATCAAAACGGATGGTACTATTCATCCTGAATATGCTATTAAAGAAGCTTCTAAAATTTTGATTCAACACCTGATGTTAATTTCTGATGAGAATATTACATTTGATGATGATTCCAAAAAAGAAGATAATATCGTTGATGAACATATTTTGCACATGAGAAAACTTCTCAAAACTTCTCTCGAAGATTTAGATCTTTCTGTTCGTGCTTACAACTGCCTCAAGGCTGCTAAAATTAATTCCTTGTCTGAGCTTGTTCAATACGAAACACACGAATTATTGAAATTCCGTAACTTCGGTAAGAAATCACTTGTTGAAATTGAAGAACTACTCGTGATTAAAAGCCTATCGTTTGGAATGGATTTGTCTAAATATAAATTAGAAGAAAATTAATATTTTTTTAAAATTGCAGTTACGGAAATGAGTTTTACTCCAAAGTATGTGCTGCGAAGTTAACCAATTATAAACATGAGACACGGTAAAAAGTTTAACCATCTTAGTAGAAAAAAAGCGCACCGCAAAGCTTTATTAAAAAATATGGCAATCTCTTTGATTGAGCATAAGCGTATCAATACTACTCTTGCAAAAGCTAAAGCTTTACGTAAGTATATTGAACCTTTATTGACTAGAGCTAAAAAAGCAGCTTCTGAAGAAAAAATTAAAGATGCTACTCACCACAGACGTATTGTATTCAGTTATCTGCAAAATAAAGATGCTGTTAAAACATTGTTCGGTGAAATCGCTATGAAAATAGCTGACAGACCTGGTGGATATGTTCGTGTTCTTAGAACGGGATTCCGTGAAAAAGATGCCGCTGAAATGTGTATAATTGAGTTTGTTGACTATAACTCTGATGCTTTAGAAACTAAAACTTCTTCTAAAAAACGTACCAGACGTAGTAGGAAAAAGAAATCAGAAGGCGCTGAAAATACTGTTGAAGATACTAACTTGCTTTCTGAAGATAATGAAGATTCTGTTGTTGTTAATGAAGATAATTCTCAGGAAGAAGAATAATCTCTCTGAAAATATTATATTTAAAGCCATTCTGATCCTTTTCGGAATGGCTTTTCTTATTTCTGATATTTAAACTTACTATCCCTTTGTTAAATAAAATTTTATTCTACTTTTTAGGTAAAGAGCTTGATGATAAAATTAAGAATTATTTTATTAGTGGCGCATATAAATCTGCTTTGCTGCAGGGGGCAATTGCTTTACTGACTATTTTAACTTCTCTTTTTATTGCAAGGGCGACAGGTGACAAGGGATTCGGTGTCTATACTACTGTTTTTACCTGGATTTCTATTATAAGTGTCGGTGCCACCTTAGGTCTCGATGACCTGCTACTAAAAAAATTGCCTGTTTACAGCCTGAATAACTCCTTCTCAAAAATAAAGGGTATTTTGTCCTGGTCCAATTTACTGGGATTGGGATTTGGAATGCTTTGCACCATTTTATTCCTTCTGATTGTCAACTTTACTTCTATTCATGGTCTCTATGAATATAAACAATATTATTTATGGGCTGCTTGGGTAATTCCACTTTTTGTTTTAATGCATGTCAATCAGGGGGCACTCCGGGGCTTAAAATTTTTAGGCTGGGGACAATTCGCCGAAAAGTTTGTTCAGCCTTTTGCCTTTTTTGTATTTCTTGTCCTGGCTTTTTGCTTTCAGGATTTCTTTCTTACTGACGAACATGCTATTATTGCTAGAACGCTTTCCTTTTTGCTTGCTGCTGTTATTGCTTTGTTTTTACTTCTTAAATTTTCCAAGCCTTACAGAAAATCGGATTCAACAGAATATGAAATTGATAATTGGTGGGGCTCTTGTAGATATTTTGCAATTACTTCTCTGCTTTATATTATTAATACCAGAATAGATATTGTCTTTCTTGGCTTATTTCAAATGCCGGAAGAACAGATTGCTTTTTATAATGCTGCACTCAAGATTTCTGATATAGGTCTTATTCCTTTTGCTGTACTTTATACAGTTACTGCGCCTATGTATTCCAAGCTTTATGCGGCTGATAAAAAATCAGAACTTCAATTGTTTTTTACTAAAACCACAAGAATTACTTTTGTTATTGTCTCAACACTCCTGATAATTATTGTGTGGACTGGTCCTTCGCTTTTATCCTTGTTCGGTGATAGCTTTAAAGAAGGGTATCAGGTTCTAATTATTTTATCTTTTACCAAGTTTGTCCATGTTTTTGTAGGGCCTGTCAATTATTTATTGATGATGGTGGATTTAGAGAAAGAAGCTACTTTGGCTTTGTTTATTAGCGTTATATTAACTATTGTTCTCCACTGTTTTTGGATTCCTCTTTATGGAATTACGGGAGCTGCCTATGCTACGATGTCGGGCCTTGTTTTTTTTGAATTAATCATTTGTTATTTTTCTTATCGAAGGGCTGATATTTTACCGTCAATATTTGGCCGTTTTTTTTAGTAAAGAATATGTCTTAGAAATATTTCTGTTATCTTTGACTTTTATTTTAATTGTTTCTTTTTTATATCTCTAATAATGGAATTAGCTCTCGCAATAGGTCTTCTCGTTTTTGGTTTTGTGATTTTAATTAAAGGTGCTGATTATTTAGTCGATGGAGCATCTGCTATTGCCAAACGTTTCAATATATCAGATATGATTATTGGCCTTACTATTGTCTCTTTTGGTACTTCTGCTCCTGAATTGGTTGTTAATATTGGTGCGGCAATGGATAGTCAGAATGAAATGATAATGGGAAATATCCTGGGGTCAAATATTTTTAATACCTGCCTGATTCTTGGTACTGCAGGCCTGATCTATCCTTTGGTAGTCCAAAAAGATACTGTAATTAAAGAATTTCCTTTCTCTGTATTTATTGTCTTTTTATTGTTCTTTCTAGCAAACGATGCCATGTTTTTGGGTGGTGAAAATACCTTGTCTAAAATAGATGGAATTATATTTTTCTCTCTTTTTCTTGTTTTCCTCTATTATGTTTATTCAAGTTCTAATAAAAAAGTTGATAACTCTTCACAGGATGACCTCATTGATTCGGGGGTTGATAAGGGTTCAGAGATTACTGATGATCAGAATAAGTTACCTCTGTTTGTTAGTATACTTTATATTGCAGGTGGGATGCTTGGTTTAGTTTATGGCGGGCAATTAGTTCTCGAAAATGCAGTTTTTATGGCTGAACAATTCGGTATGTCTAAAAGAGTAATTGGTTTGACGGTTGTTGCTATTGGGACATCCCTGCCGGAATTGGCAACTTCAGTTGTTGCTGCTTTAAAAAAGAACAGTGATATCGCAATAGGAAATGTAGTAGGGTCAAATATTTTTAATATTCTGCTTGTCTTAGGAGTAAGCGCTATTGTTTCTCCATTTCCAATCGCTTATAATGTTGCTTCTAATTTTGATTTATATTTCTTGCTGATCGCTACTATGGTTTTGTTTTCATTTCTGTTTATTGGTACTAAAAGTAAAAAACAAAATGGTGTATTGGTCTTTGTTATAGACAAATGGCAATCAGGTTTATTGTTAGTAGCTGTTCTTGGCTACATTATTTATCTTTTAACTTCCTGATTTACCTAGTTGCTTTTTAAAACAAATTCATTAGGCGACCTTTCCTCGTTATGACTCAGATTATAATGAATACTCAAACCGGCACCATAGGTCCCATACGGTTTGAAACTAAACTTTTTCCAGTGCCCCTCCAGTCGCTTTCCATTTTTTGCATGTACAGCAAATTCAATAAAATCAAATAATAAAAGAAAACTCCCTTGCATTATAAATGAATCTCCATAGCCCAGGAATCTGTTTTGTAAGGACTTGTTGTGGCTGTTATTATGACCGATCTCCCGCATTAAAAACCCAGCGGTTATATAGGTGAAATCCAAAAAACCATTTACCAGAAAAACGGTTTTAACTTTTTGACTTTCTTTTACTGTTTGTTCAAAACTCAACCCTTTTGATTTAGCCTTGATGGCACTTACTAATCCAGGAATTGCTATCCCGGCATTTATGATATTAAAGTAAATATTCATTTCAAAGAAATGTTGAAGCTCTCCGCTTGTGGTCAATACTCCCACAGTACCCGATATCAGATTCCCTCCTGTCCAAGCTGAAAATGCGGTCATGCCATTCAGGCTATGTTTGCATCTTGTCTCATTGATCTCATCAAGACTTGTTTGTGATATACTATTTTGAGTTATTATTATTGATAATATTATTACTACAGATAAAATCTTCATGTTTTTATTTTGTTTGTTTTTTATTCAAATCTTTGGTATTGATTAATGATATTTTATATAAAAATATAACTTCGGGAACTATTTGATTAAGACAAGGTTTTAAAATACAACTATTGATTTGTTCCTGAATATGCATAAGGTAGTTGTTTTATTTCATATATGCTTATTTTGCTTTCAGGTTAACCTTTTTTAATCTCTTTCGCTATCATTTAATAATCCCCCATTTTAAATTACATTTATTTTAGTTAATTACGCTTGTTTTTCCTTTTGTGCAGACCTTTTGGACTTTTTGGGAAGAAATCAGGCAACTATTAAGGCATTATACCCTAAATTATACTTTTATAAGTTATTTTAGAGTTCACGTACTGTATAATCAAAGAAATTATGGCAAAGGAATGGAATCTGGGTGAAAAAAAACGCGCCCTTGTCAAAGGTATAGAATCGGCAGTTGTTGTTGGGATTGTCTATCCCAATCAATCTGTTGAACAGGTTACCGAGTATATGGATGAATTGGATTTTTTGGCTGTTACTGCTGGTGCTGTAGTCAAAAAAAGATTTATTCAAAAACTGAATAACCCTAATAACAGAACCTTTGTTGGTAAAGGGAAAGCGGAAGAAATTAAAGCTTATGTTGATTCCCACAAGATTGAAATTGTTATTTTTGATGATGATTTATCTGCCAAACAAACGGGTGTACTTGAAGAAATGATGGAAGTTAAAGTCCTCGACAGGTCTACTCTTATTCTCGATATTTTTGCCGGAAGGGCTCAAACAGCTCAGGCTAAAGCTCAGGTTGAATTGGCACAGATGCAATATATGTTGCCCAGACTTAAAGGTATGTGGGACCACCTCGAACGCCAAAAAGGAGGGATCGGTATGAGAGGACCTGGTGAAAAGGAAATTGAAACGGACAGACGTATTGTAAGAGACAAGATCTCGGTACTTAAAAAGCGACTGGAAAAAATTGACCTGCAGGCCAGAACACAACGAAAAAACAGGGGTGACATGATTCGGGTTTCTCTTGTAGGCTATACCAATGTAGGAAAATCTACTATTATGAATGTCTTTGGTAAAGCCCAGGTTCTTGCTGAAGATAAACTATTTGCTACCCTCGATACTACTGTTCGGAAAGTTGTTGTTGACAGAATGCCTTTCCTGCTTTCTGATACGGTAGGATTTATCCGGAAACTACCGCACCATCTCGTCGAAAGTTTTAAATCAACACTCGATGAAGTCAGAGAGTCTGATTTACTCATTCAGGTTGTTGATGTCTCTCACCCTCAGTATAAAGATCAAATTGCTGTAGTCAAAAAAACCCTTAAAGATCTAGGGGCTGAAAATATCCCTATGCTTTTTCTGTTCAATAAAATGGATCTTTTCAGAAATAATCACCTTGACGATTTTTTGCACGAAGAAGAAAAAAAACAACTCATCGATGAATTGAAATCATTTTGGAAAATGAAAACAGAGGACAATGCTTGTTTTATGGCTGCAGTTCATAAAGAAGGTCTAGATGAATTGAGAACTAAACTCAAAACTTTAGTTCAGGAACTATACGTTAAACGGTATCCCTATAAAACCAGATTCTGGTAGCTGACTTCTTATTTTTATACTGTTTTTTTTCTGTTATTCTGCTCATTAGGATTAACAGGTAATATAGCCTGCTTTTTGGAAAGGTCTGCAAACACTGTTCATCTGTTAAGATATATTTTTTGCACTTAAGTTATCAGACAGTAATTAATTTAAAGTTGAAAATTTATTAATAACGGTGGCTGAATACCCTCACCTTTTTTGTACTGACTCTATTTATCTTGTTTCCCGAAACAGAGCGTCGCTATTACATCCCATTATTCAGGTGATGACTGTCAAATATCTCTTGCATTGATCTTAGCTCCAATATTAATGTGATGATCCTGTTTGTGACTGTCGCTGTCATAAAAACAGGAAATGGTTATGAAAGTCAGAATCGAAGAGTCTCTTTTATGCAATCTTTACTGATTAAATATAATTTTCTGTTTTAAGGTTTTATCTTGGTACTCATTTTTGATCCTTTTTAAATTTATTGACAAACTATGATTAAATTATCTGCTGATTTTATTTACCCTGTAAGTGGTCCTCCGGTTAAAGAAGGGGTTGTTATTGTCGACGATTCAGGTAAAATACTTAAACTCGATGTGAAATCTAATTACAATGAGGATGAAATTCAGGTTCATAAAGGTATCATCGTTCCCGGTTTTGTAAATACACACTGCCACCTCGAATTGTCTCATATGAAAGGAAAAGTAAATACGGGAACAGGTCTGATTTCTTTTATTACGAATGTTGTCAGTCAAAGAAAGGCAACAGAGTCTGAAATTCAATCGGCAATCGCTCTTGCGGAAAAGGAAATGTTTGAACAGGGAATTGTTGCTGTCGGAGATATATCTAATGTTACGGATACCTTTAATCAAAAAGCACAAAATAATTTACGCTATTTTACCTTTGTAGAATTTTTTGACTTTATGCAAAATGACGCAGCCTTAGCTGAGTTTAATAAATATAAAGCGGTATTCGATCAATTGTCTTTGCCCCTTGGTCATAACAAAAGTTGTGTGCCACATGCTCCTTACTCTGTCTCAACAAAGTTGTTCAACCTTCTCAATCAGGTTAATCCTGAACTTAAAACCACTATTAGTATTCACAATCAGGAAACGCCTCCCGAAAATCAGTTGTTTTTAGATAAAACAGGTGGGTTTATTGATTTTTATAATGGTTTTGGCTTGGATCTTAATGATTTTGAACCCGATAATAAACCCTCAGTTCATTACGCTTTGAAATATATGAACCCCTTCCACAGAACGCTATTTGTACATAATACACTTACGACCGATTCTGATATTAAAGTTGCACAAGCCTGGAGTAAAGATGTGTATTGGGCCACCTGCCCGAATGCAAATTTATATATTGAAAACAATTTACCTGATTACCAGTCGTTTATTAATAATGATGCTCAAATGACAATCGGTACAGACAGCCTTACTTCTAATTGGCAGTTATCTGTACTGGAAGAAATGAAAACGATTAAAAAATATCAGTCTTTTGTTCCTTTCCAAACTTTATTACAATGGGCAACCCTTAATGGTGCAAAAGCGCTGGGTTTCGATAATGAGCTGGGATCCATAGAAAAAGGCAAAACCTGCGGCTTGAATTTATTGTATGATTTAAATATTAATAACGAAATGGGGCCTGATACTAAAGTTAAAAGGTTAATTTAAACTTCATGTATTCTTGTTTTTATGTTAAAATGTCTTTTTATGAAAAAATGGATTTTTGTTGTTTTATTTTTTTGTGGTTATATGAAAAGCTTTTCCCAAAGGTCTGTTTCTGCTCCTCTTAATGATCAAAACCATTTTTTGTTTGATCGCCTTCAAATTATTACTGGTGATTTTGGACCTGTACATTCAGCACTTAAACCGCTGATGAGAAAAGATGTCAGACATTTTCAGGATTCTGTCGTCTCCCCCGACTACTGGAACAAGAACAAACGACGTCAGTTTGATTTTCATTACCTCAAAGATGATAGTAATGATGAAGATTCGACAGTGCATAGCAAAAAACCTTTTATGAAGTTTTTATACCCCAAAGGCAACAAATCTTTTCTAAAACACTTTTATAGAACTCCGGCACACCTGCTTGAAGCGCGTGTCAAAAATTTCTTCGTTTGTATTGACCCTCTTATTCACTTCAAAGCAGCCTTTGAACGGTATGAAGGTACTGACAGATTGGTTTTTTTGAACAGAAGGGGGGTTGCTATCAGAGGGAATAT
>CAJQOX010000075.1 GCA_905480075.1 uncultured Aureispira sp.
GCTGCCACAAGAACAGTATCTGTTGCGCCAGGTAAGACTAAAATTTCATTGGCCCTGAAATTATTTATTGCAATAACAATTGTCCAGTTGGCACCGGCATCGGAGCTTTTAAGGACAAAGTCACCGCTGCCGGCATAGACAGTATTAGGATCAGCGGGATCAATTTCAATAGCAGTGACTCCTCCGTCAAAAACCTGATTGAGGGAAATGTTTGTCCAGCTTTCTCCTCCGTCAGCAGAACGATAAACCTCGCCGGTTTCTGTACCACAATACCATACTAGCGGATTGCTGATTGATTGATCTACCGCGTAGACATTAGACTGTTGGGCGACAGTATCTCCATCAGATCTTCTGGAAACAAAAGGGCCGAGGACGGACCAGTTCGCTGACCTGCTGAGGCCAGGAGAGACAGACATTCTATCGATTTTTTCCCTGAGGGTAGTTTTTATTTCAAAACCATCATAGTCAATTCGATCCGCTATTTGTTTTCTCCATTTTTTATAGTATTGAGTGTGATAATTTTTCTCAAAGTCATTGGATTTATAAAAGCGTTTGAAGAGACGGTCTACCTTAGGAATATTTGGTTTTGCGCTATACATATGCTGTGCCCATTGCGGTAGGGTAGCAATTTCGGAGGGGGAGGGTTTGTAGCGATCCTGAGAAAAGGATAGAGGAATAAAAATACAAAGAACAAAAAAAGTCAGTATTGATTGATAAAAGATCATAATTGAGTAATTGACCAGAAGGAAAAAATAAATTTACAATTAAATAATAATGCCACCTTCAAGTTATGTCTTTATTTAACAAACATCTACAAACGATCAAAAAAATTTAAAAATCAAAATATCATCAAATACAAAAATTGACAAATCATAGAATTAAAAAATCAAGCGTCAGCGATGTGCAGCAGTGCTACGATAGTAGCAGAGCGCAGGAAGCCTTTGATAAAGAAATTATCAAAGGCTTCCTGCGTGCCGAGCGTAAGCGAGCTGCGAAACGTAGCGCCCGGACGCCCTGAAAAGCTAAGTCAACAAATTACTTTGATTTAAAAATCAATTCACCGTCTCTTATTTTGATAAAGGCCTGATTTATTTCATCGAGTTTCTTTACTTCCTCTTTGGCTACGAATAATTTTTTTGTCTGATAAATGGATTGAATGCGAATCATATTGGGTTTCAGCTGAGTGACTTTAAATTCGTAGCTGGCAAAGTCATTATCAACCTTGGTAATAAGGTCTTCAGCATTTGCGAGTTCCGTATCTTTTTCAAAGGTAAATATCACCTCTTCCTTATCGTTACCTAAAAAAGGAACATGATAATCGAGGACACGATTTTCCGGATTGACCACATATCGGATATTGTGAGTAAAAAACTCATCAGTCTGAACAGAAAAGTTGTCTTCATTTTCTTTTAGAAGGTTTTCAATTGAAACCTGATACCCATATTTAAAAGAAAATTTAGGCGGAGAAGTTTCGAATTTACTTACTTTGGCATTAGAAACGGTAGCTTTAATATTTTTGTGTGCTCTGTAATTTCTGTCAAAATTTTGCTGAAGTGCTTTGACGAGCGTATCAGCTTTATGAGCAGTAGCCACCCATCCCCTTGCACCTCTTACATAAAGGCCGGAGTAGGAATTTGAAACTTTCTGAGTGATGCTGTTATTTTTAAAATCGACCATGACCTGCGCCCTGCTGGATCGTTTATTATTTTTGACATCTTTTAATACTGCATCTCCAAAATTAATTTCCTGAAGTTTAGCCTGTCTGTCCGTAATATCCCTCATATAACATTTAGTATTATAAAAACTCCATGGCAATTCGTTAAGGCCACCTGTACTGTTGACACTCAGATAACCATCACCATTTTTAAAGATAAAGAAGTATTCCCCGATTTGGGTAGAGGAGACAAAATTTAAATCTATAGGACCGTCGAATCTTTTTTTACCTATAGCCACAAAATAAGGAATTTCGAAACGTTCAAAGAAATCCCTGTAAATACGCATAAGGTTGCGATAGTCCGTTTTTTCATTAGTTAAGAAATATTCAATCCCTTCACTTTTTTCAAAATCTTCGAGTTCTTCACTGACCATTTTCATTTTTTTGGAAATAAAATCAGAGAGGAGGTATACTTTTTCAATTGCTTGTAAATCTTCAGCATTTTTACCAAAGGCTACCGCGCCGTCAGCAAACATTTTATCATAAAATTCGGTTAATTTCTTTTTCTTACGCACTCTGGCTTTCAGAAAATCTTCGGAATACTGAAATATCTGATCTGCATAATTAACGACCTTTGACATCAGCTGATCCTGACGAAAAGCATCGAAGTTCAGTTCATAGATAAAATATTCGAGATCTTTAGTAAAGATAGTACCTTGAGTATTTGCTTCCGGCACTCCTTTGAGGTTTTTCATCTCCCATTTAAAGATTCTGTTCGTTGAGGAAGTACGAACATTTGGCGTAGGCATACCATTATAAATATCCCCTTTGAGTTTCACTTTAAGCGGAACTGAGATAGTGAAGGAAGAATTCAGCGTTGGATAAGCACTATAGAGATTAACAATTCTACCCTGATCTAAAAACTTGGATTCAATAATAGTCACGACCTCAATTTCATCCCCAACAGCAAGGTCAGGGACTTGATAAATAAACAAATCATCCTTGGAATCGAAATAATCATCCTCTTCAGTAATTTCAGGTACTGGCAAATCTCTGACCTTAAAATCCAACACTTCTCCGGAGGCTTTGCGAACACGGATATCCACCGTTTTTATCTGCACATAATCAGCAATACGCCCTTTGAACCGACGTAACACAAGTCTTTCATAATCTTCAAGAGCATCTTCTTTAAGAATTTTGACATGGTATTGTGTGCGGTAGGTTGCGAGCTGTTCAATGTAAGGAAAAGTACCGGAGAAAGATCCCCTGCTATAAATTTCGTTATTAAAAATCACAGCATCTGCCTCTGCAAATTCAGCAGGAATTTCAGGAGTAGCCATCATTTCATCCTTCCATTGATAATCACCAAAGCCCTGAGCGAAAGAATTATGAGAAAATAAGAATAAAATTAAAACAATTGCAAAAGAACTACTTTTCATAATAAAATAATATTTCGGTTTAATTAGGATCAAATATACAAGACTTAAGAAACTAAAATTGCGTGCCATTTTAAACATTCAATACAAAAATATAAGTTTTAGTTAAAAAAAACAGAAAAGGATATAATTTAACAATAATAATTTCGACAAAAACCAATCTTGAATGGATAAAAACAACTAAGGTATTTTTAGTTACAATACATTAATTGTATCTTCGTAAGGTATAAAGCTCTCAGATAAAGAAAGAATTGAAGAGCAACAAAAATAAATAACACCCTGTAATGGCAAAACGTAAAAACAAAGGATTGGGAATAAGTGCACTTTTGGGAAATATTGATGCAGATATAAATTCTTCAAAAAAGAAAAAGAACCTGGTAAATGACTTATCAAATACTGTTGCCTTTATTCCTCTTAACAACATAGAAATCAACCCCTTTCAGCCCCGTGTAAATTTCGATCCTGATGCATTAAAGGAGCTTTCGGATTCGATTGCTGTTCATGGGCTTATTCAGCCGATTACGGTAAGACATCTTGGTGACAACAAATTTCAACTGATTTCAGGAGAAAGAAGACTGAGGGCTTCCAAGATGGCAGAATTAGCAGAAGTTCCTGCATTTATCAGGTTGGCCAATGATCAGGAGATGCTTGAAATGGCATTGATAGAAAACATACAGCGACAGGAACTCAACCCTATAGAAATAGCAATTACTTACGGCAGGTTGATGAAAGAATGCGAATTGACACATAAACAACTAGCTGAACGTCTTGGGAAAGGCCGAACTACAGTTACAAATTTTACCAGGTTGTTAAGTTTGCCTGAAAACATACAGAAAGGACTACAACAAGGTATGATATCAATGGGACACGCGAAAGCTCTTCTTGGCACCGATGATATTGCTTTTCAATTGGGAGCATATAATGAAATAACCACCAAACAACTTTCAGTCCGTCAAACAGAAAGTTTGATATCCTTACACAAACAGGGAGCAACTAATCAGAAGATCAAAACAAAGAAAACGCTTCCTGCAGCATATCAAAAAGTTCAGAATGAACTTTCCTCCGTTCTTGGCACCAAGGTCAACCTAAAGACGGATGCAAAAGGAAAGGGGCAGATAGTTATCAATTTTCTGGACACGGAGGATTTGAACAGAATTCTGGATATTCTTGAATCAGAGAAATAAAAAAGACTTCCAAAGATTAAACCATATTATCAGACCATTATCTTCAGGATTGTGGTCTGTTTTTTGTTTTGTTCTATTGTTTATTTATTAAAGATATATTTCTTCTATGCGCCTTTATTTTCTTTTTCTCCTACTGATAGCATTATCATATTCTTTACGAGGACAGGACAAGCTTGCACAACAGTTACAGAAGGGAATTGATTTTTTTGAAAAAGGAAAACATGCCAAGGCCGAACGAATATTTGATAAAATTCTTGAACAAGAGGAAAGCTATGCTATTGTATACCTGTGGAAAGGGAAATGTCTGCAGGTATTTGAAGAATATGAAGCAGCTTACGAAGCATTGAGTATAGCAAGGGATCTTGATCCTGATCAAGCTTCCTTTTGGATGGCAATAGGCGATTTAAAATACACCCTGGCATTCAAAACTATTCAAAAACCTGAGCTTTGTGGATCTTGCGGCAAATATATTATAAATGAGAATACCAACAATGTAAGCCCCCGGTCCTATTTATTGAGTGCAATTAAAGATTATCATCAAGTGATTAATATTGATACAAAACATGCAGAGGCATACTACAAAACCTCCATTTCTTATTTTAACCTGAAAAAAAAAGAAGCGGCATGTTTTAATATGGCAATTGCTGAATCTTTGCATCATCCACTCTCTAAAGAATTCTTAGAATCTAATTGTAACAACTAGTTATTTAACAACAACCCGACCCAGCAAAAACTGCTGCTTATACGCTATTCCACAAAATGGAATATTTCCAATATTGCTTCCAATTAAGAATTGTATCGCACACCAAGAGCCTGATAATCAACAGATTAAATATAGGTACAGAATTAGCTTCATTATGGATAAAAAACCAATAAATTATGAAAGCTATATATATTTTTTTACTCATTCTTATTCCCTTCATTACAGTATCTCAAACAGTATTTACCATTACAGATGGAAATGCCACAGGAATAGACATTCCTATCGACAATTATTACAGTTACAGCTATTCGGAGCAAATATATCTACAGTCAGAAATAAATAATACTGGAGATATTGTTAGTGTTGAATTTGAATACAATGGAAATCAAGCATTCACCGATGCTATCAAAATATATATGGGGCATACTTCCAAGTCGAGTTTTTCTTCAACTTCTGATTGGGTAACTTCTTCGGGTATGACCTTGGTATATGACGGAAACATTTCGGTTACAACCACTGCAGGTTGGGTAAGTATTACCCTGGATAATGCTTTTAATTACAATAATACGGACAATCTGGTAATTGCTGTTGACGAAAATACAGGCACTTACCATTCTAGTAGTTCCCATTTCTATTCTTTGGGTACAGGTAATGGTACAAGCAGATCTAATGTCTATAGTAACGATTATATCAATCCCAACCCTGCTTCTCCCCCAAGTGGATATGTACAGAATTATGTGCCGAGTTTGAAGTTGGGTATTAGTACCGGGCCATCAATCAGCACATCAGTAAGTGCATTAACGGATTTATCTTATTGTACAGGAAGTGGACCATCATCTTCACAGAATTTCACCGTTTCAGGAGGGTCATTAAGCAATGATATCTCGATTAGTTCTTCTTCTTCAGATTTTGAAATTTCAACTGACAACAGCACATTTAGTAGTTCTTTGTCTCTGAGCCAAAGCTCAGGAAGTGTTGCCTCTACCATTATATATACCCGTTTAATCTCCGGAAAATCAGCGGGAGAATATACCGGGCAGCTTACCTTAAGTAGTGCTGGCGCTAGCACTGAAACAGTTTCTTTGAGTGGCACCTCGGTTCCGACGACAGTTTATGTTGCAACAACGGGCGATGATAATAGTGGAAATGGGTCAAGTTCCAGCCCCTATCTTTCTCTGGGCAAAGCTTTATCTGTAACCGGCCAACTTAGTTGTGGTAATGTTGTGATTAATATAGCCTCAGGGACCTATACAGAAAATAACCTTAGCATCAACCAAAGTAATATAACCATTGAAGGAGACGCCTCCGGAAATACCATCTTTGACGGTGTCAATTACCAAAACAGGCTATTGACGATCAATAGTTCAAATGTAAGCATCAATAACATCAAAATTCAAAACCACGGACTTTCCTATTCCAACTGTAACATATCAGGAACCTGTGGTGGTGGTGCATTAGTAATAGGTGACGGTTCTACATCAATCAGTAATGTCAGTCTTGAAAACGTAACTTTCTACAACAATTTTAATGATGGAAGTTCAGGAGATGGAGGAGCGGTACATGTCCAATATAATGCACTTGCTACCTTTGAAAAATGTAATTTCAGTCAAAATTATGCGGGGGCTCCCTCTACAACAAGTTCTAATACGTATAACAACGGAGGGGCGGTTTATGTAGAAGGAGAGGTTGTATTTAATAATTGTTTGTTTTACAGGAATATTTCGAAAGGGTATGGTTCAGCGGTCTATGTAGATGGTTCTTTGGCAGAAGCCGATTTTTACCATTCGACGATCAGTAATAATAATGCACGGGGTAACTATGGGGCACTCGCTGTATCCGGGGGCTTTTTATCATTATACAATAGTATTGCCTATAACAATTTATTTTCCTCTAATTCACTTGGAAATGACTTATATGAAAGTAGCGGCTTATTGAACGTATCCTACTCCTGCTACCGGGATGATTATTTTAACCGTTCAAGCATCAGTAACAGTCTCACTTCTGACCCTTTATTTACCAATGAAGCCAGTAATGATTTTTCACTTCAGTCTACCTCACCTGTTATAGATGCAGGGATAAGTGGCTACAGTCTTTCTGATGACATTACAGGCCTTTCAAGACCACAAGGAGCAGGCTATGACATGGGAGCCTATGAGTATTCACTCTGTAATGCTCCTGCTGTCACTTATAATGTAATTGAAAATTGTGGTTCCAATAACTATACTATCGAGGCTACCGTTACTTCTTATGGAGATGGCTCATCAGCCGACCTTAGTGATGGTACGACCACCTTTAGTAATGCCTCATTGAACACCTTGTATACTTTTGGACCTTATAGTTCCGCTGTTACGACAACTTTAAATTATCTGGGTGCAGGCTATGGAGGATGTGACAATAATTCTTCTTTGTTGAGTGCATGCATACCTAATACTTGTGCAGATGCAATTGATTTATCTTTAGGCAGCATGGTAGCAGACTTTTCGGTAGCCGAAAATGATGCAAATGAAACAGATTATGGTGGTGAACCGAATTACCTTCAGGTAGGAAATGGCACAACAATATCTAACTGTAACGGTGGTGGCGTACATAATGCCTATGATTACACCGAATACAAAGATTTATGGTATAAAGTAGTAGTGCCTTCAGGGGATGATGAGTTTACGCTCACCTTTTCGAATGTTAACGGGCATTACGTGGTCGTCCCCTATTTCGGCAGTTGTGGAAATTTAACGCAAATGACCCTGCTTTACAACAGCAATCAATCAATCACCGGGGTAATCGACAATGATGGTAACAATTGGTATGGCGATGATCCTTATGTTACTCCTAGTATCACCACCCTTGATTTTAAAGGGTCAGAAATATTAAATGCTCCCGGAGGAGTTGTTTATCTGAGGATTTTTCCATACGATGGCGGACAAGGAGGTTCTTCTGGATGTATCTCAAGTAATTTTTCTACAGCATCACTTACCATCAATTCTTCTATAGCCCCTGCGGCAACAAGAACAACCGTTCAGAATGGTGTTTTAACCGACCCTTCTACCTGGGATTGTAATTGTTCTCCAATGTCTACAGACAATCTGGTAATCAACCACACTATTTCTCAACCTGCAGCCTTTGCTATTGGAGAAAATAACAGCCTGACAATAAATCCGGGAGGGCAACTAAACATACAGATCCCTGACGTTATGAATGTAGACGGCGTATTGGATAATCAGGGTATTATTACCGGAACGGTATATATAGCAGGGACATTAGACCGATCTATTAATCTGGGCATTATAGATGACGTATCTATTAATACTCCGGCTACCGTTACTCTTACAGCCAATGCATATATTAAAAAAACCTTAACTTTTGCCAGTGGCACCTTAGATGCCGCCTCCTATCTTGTAAACCTGGAGTCTGACCAAAACATTACCGCCTTGATTGTTGATAATGGAGGAAACTTCATTGGAGATATCAATATGAAAAGATATGTTCAGAATTCTCTGGGACATCATTTTTTATCGTCACCCGTTTCGAATGCAACGGTCAGTCAATTAAATGATGACATTTCGCTTGATCTTTCAAACACCCCCTTTCCCAATATTTATTATTACGACGAGACGGATCCCTCAACGGATTATGAAGTTGGTTGGTTAGCCCCGTCTTCATTGTCTCACAATATGTCAAAAGCCGAAGGCTATACTTTGTACTTCAATGCCAGCAATGCCATAACTTTAGATATGGAGGGAACCCCAACTACAGGTCCTGTTACCCGTGCTTTAGATTACACAGCAGGTGCGAGTCCTCCTACAGGGGCTACTTCCCCACAAGGATGGAATTTTGTAGGAAATCCCTATCCTTCACCTTTAGATTTTGATGTTTTGATATCGGGCGCTAGTTCTTCGGTTGAAAACGGATGTTATACCTGGGACCCTGTTTCAAGTGCCTATTATTCCTATGTAGGAGGCATAAGTTCCCCTGCTTCATTTAATAATTATATACATTCTATGCAAGGATTTTGGGTTCGAACAAGTGCCAATGTAAATTTGGTTTTTGATAATTCAATGCGTTTAACAGATCCTAGTCTGATTACTTCCCCTTTTCTTAAAACCAATAGTTTCAATGGACCTATTTTCAGATTATCATTAGTTGGACATAGCAGTACCTGTGAAACAGTAGTTGCTTACCGTGACATGGCATCTAATGGATATGATAAAGAATTTGATGCACATTATCTAAAAAGTGAGCAAGCAGGAAGAGTAGAACTTGCTTCTGCCGTTAATACAGATTTATTAAGAATCAATAGTCTCAGTGATGATTTAAGTAAGAATGTAAGCATTCCTTTAATGAACAAAGTTTCTGTTGATAGCTCTTATTCAATAAAACTGACTGAATTCCTGAGATTTGACAGTGGTACAGAATTGTATATTGAAGATAAGAACCTGAATATATATCACAAACTAAATGATAGTGAATATTCTTTTAACAGTAATCCTGCAGACAGAACAGACAGGTTTGTTCTACATCTGATAGTTGACGGAACAACAATTAACACCCAAAAAATTGAATCTAAGGAAGGTGCTAAAATATACAAATGTGACGAGTCTCTGTGCCTGGAATTCTCAAAGCAGACAGCTATGGATCTTACGCTTTCAATTTACAGTAAATCAGGAAAATTAACATATAGAAAAAAACTCAATGAAGGACAAATAAAATATTCATTATCAGACATATACCTATTGAATAATGACATATATTTTCTTCACATACAGGAAAATGGTGTTTTTCAAAAAATAAAGTGGTAACAACTACCTTTAAATTTGCTTTTTTAGTTTATTTTCATTATTTAATTAGTATGTTTCCCCCGGTTTTATAATGTAAGCATAGAATTTAACTCTGACCATATATTGCAACCTATTTAAAACTTACTTATTATGAAATCAGAAACATTTTCTGCTAAATTCAAGACGCAGGTAGTCCTCGAATTATTGAGAGATTATTGCTCGCTGGGTTTGTTGACTAACAAATACCGTCTTGAAGAGCAACAAATTATCAGATGGAAGAATGAGTTTTTAGATGATGCTGAAAACAATATACTTTTCAGGCATGACAAAAACCTTAACATGAAAAGGAAAAATCGTTCTATCACCGAACTAAAGATGAAGAATGATTTTCTCAGAAAGGTTTTAAAGTAAATCTACAGACTCTATCCCTCCTTACAAGAAAAAACAGCGATCCTCAAAGTATAATTTACTTTGGGGATTGTTGTTTATTTGAGTATGTGGAATTAATATTTGTTCTAATTTCATCTTTATTTTATTTAGTAAAAACAGAATAAATTTCTAAAAAAAAGCGATATTTGTGTCCTTAGAATCATTTTTTTAAATTTTCAGTAAAAGGACAAACGAACATGAATAGCAAACCAGTAATTATTGTCGGGGCAGGACTTGCAGGGTCATTGATGTCTATATATCTTGCAAAAAAAGGATTTTCAGTTGAAATTTTCGAAAACAGAAAGGATATGCGTACTACTGACATCAGTGCAGGACGTTCTATCAACCTTGCCTTGTCTGACAGAGGGATTCTACCACTTCAGGAGGTAGGTGTAGACCAAAAAGTGTTGGGAGAAGCAGTAAAGATGCCTGGAAGAATGTTGCATGCTGTTGACGGGAGTTTGAAGTTTGCTCCTTACGGAAAAGATGATTCTCAGTATATCAACTCAATTTCAAGGGGTGGACTGAATCAATTGCTGATGACTGAAGCAGAAAGCTATGAAAATGTAAGTATTCATTTCAATCAAAATTGTATTGATGTTGATTTTGACAATACTTCAATTACTGTCGAAGATTATATTAGTAAAGAAAGAAAAACTATATCAGGTTGTACAATTATAGGGGCAGATGGGGCAAATTCTTCTGTCAGAAATGCTTTGAAAGCAAAATACGAGGGATATCAGTCTGATGTAGAATGGCTGGAACACGGTTACAAGGAATTAACAATCCCTCCTGCTAAAGAAGGAAGTTTTGCCTTGGAAAAAAATGCATTGCATATATGGCCGAGAGGGAATTATATGTTAATTGCCCTTCCCAATTCTGACGGAAGTTTTACCTGTACTTTATTTTTCCCTATAAAAGGCGAATTCAGCTTTGAAAGTCTTGACTCGGCCGACAAGGTAGATTCCTTTTTCAAAGAACAGTTTGCAGATGCCATGCCCCACCTGAATAATCTTCAGCAGGAATTCGCCAACAATCCTGTCGGTAAGTTAGGGACATTGAAATGCTTTCCTTGGGTACTCAACCATGCATCGGCACTGATAGGTGATGCTGCACATGCTGTGGTCCCCTTTTATGGACAAGGCATGAATGCTTCTTTTGAAGATTGCAGAATTCTTAATGAATGCATAGACAAGTATGGTCCGGGCAACTGGGATGACGCGTATAAAGAATACGAAAATTTACGAAAAATAAATGGCGATGCTATCGGAGTGCTGGCAGTTGAAAATTTCTATGAAATGCGGGACCATGTTGCAAACCCTGTTTTCAGAAAGAAAAGACAACTCGAACATCAGCTGGAAAATGACTTTGAGGACTATCATTCAAAATATTCCCTTGTCACCTTTCAACCTCAAATCCCCTATTCTATTGCTTTGTCTTTGGGTAATAAACAAGATGCACTACTTATGAATATTTGTAAAAACACATCTGATTTATCAACTTTGGACATTGAAGCAATCTATCATCAACTAAAAGCGCTTAAAAATGGATAAATTCATGCAGGCTGCAATTAATGAGGCAAAAAAAGGCAGAGATAGTGGTGGTATTCCTATTGGTTCTGTTCTTGTCAGGGATGGGCTGATAATTGGATCAGGACACAATCAGAGGGTACAACAAAATGACCCTATGGCACATGCCGAGATAGATTGTCTGAAACAGGCAGGAAGAGTAGGCACCTATGAAGGGATGGTTTTGTATTCGACACTGATGCCCTGTTACCTATGCGCAGGGGCTGTTGTTCAATTTAACATCAAAAAAGTTATTGTAGGAGAAAATACGACTTTTCCTGGTGCCGAAGATTTCATGAAACAACACGGAGTAGAAGTAATAAATCTGAATAATCAGACATGCATTGATTTAATGAATACATTTATTCATCAATTTCCTGAATTATGGAATGAAGATATCGGCGAATAGATTTATTTTGAACATTTAATTTCAAAACAGAACAGCAAAAACAGTTTTTATTTCGAAAAAGAAATAATTCTAAAAATATTATTTAAAACAAATCCACAACTACAAAGAAAAAACTGTCAACTAATTGAGTTGACAGTTTTTTTTTTAATAAAACTAAAAAAAAAAGACTTAATCAAATGATAATCAGACATATAAAAAATTTATACTAGTTACCTTCAACTTATTATTAAGTAGTCGTCGGTAACAATTCATAAATAACTGCACATTAAACAACATCAACATCTTTTAGCAAATAGCGTTAAAAAAATCTCAACATTTTTTTTTGGTATTCTATTTGATTATGTATTAAAACAAATGACCGATTATTATAAAATAAGTTATATAAAAGGAAATATTTTTTACCACAAAATTAAAAAAAACTAAAAATGTCCCTCTCAAAAATAGTCACTTTTTTCTTGTTCTTTACTATAAGTATTAATCTTAGTGCACAGGCTAGTCAAAAAACGCCTCAATTAGTTACTTTACCTAAAGGAATTACGGAACTTCATATTCAGGCAGAAAGCGATAGGGTGCAAATTGTAAAAACTAAAGGAAGTAGAATTTCGATTGAAACCAATATAAAAATAAGTGCAGGTACTATGCCTTTATTAAAATATTTGATTGATAACGGAAGATATGCACTTGCAGCCAAATCAGATGTACACCAAAACACGCTTATTTTAAGTCCTCAAAAAAACAAAAAAGTTCTTTTGATAAAAGGGGAAGAATGTTCAGAGGAGGTAATGTACAAAATACATATTCCTGCTTCTGTAAAATATGTAAAGACATTAAGTACCTCAAACGATAACTCTATAGCCTACTTTTAGGTTTTGATTTAATACAATACTTCATTGAGATAATTATAAAACACTGCATTAGAGCAGTGTTTTTTTTATTTACAATAAAAAGGTACAATACACATTTTATTTTGCAGAATAGCAAATGAAGGTTTTAATAAAAAAAGCAACAAAACCGCCTATGTCAGTTTTGTTGCTTTAAAAAATAAAAAAAGTGCCCACGACAGGGTTCGAACCTGTAACCTTCGGCTCCGGAAACCGATACTCTATCCAGTTGAGCTACGCAGGCAGAAGAATCTTTGACTCTCTTTAATATGCAAATATACAAAAGAAAGACAAATTCAGTTCCTTTTATTGACTTAAAATAATATATACATCTGAAGGATAAACAAAAGAGCCGCATCCTGAAAAAGAATGCGGCTCTTTTTATTGCATAATAAAATTAATCCATTGTATTGAGCAGCACTTTAATGTTCTTCTCCTTGCCATTTCTGTTTACTGTAACAAAGACGGAATCCCCTGGATTTTTACTGGCAATCTGTTCTTGTAATTCAGGAACTGAAGAGGTAGAAATTCCATTTATTTTAGTAATAACATCGCCTGTTTCAAGGTCAGAGTTATAAGCAGACCCCCCTTTTATTAATTCATTTATATAAACCCCTTCTGTTACAGAAAGATTTAGTTCCGAAGCAATATCACTATTAATATCTCTGATCATTATTCCAAGAAAAGGGCGTTTCACTTCACCGAAATCAATAAGGTCCTGCATTACTTTTTTTACCAGATTGATAGGCACTGCAAATGAATAGCCTGCATAGGTCCCTGAAGGTGCATAAATTGCTGTATTTATTCCTATCAACTCACCCCTTGTATTGACAAGCGCCCCACCGCTGTTTCCCGGATTGACAGCTGCATCTGTCTGAATAAATGACTCAACACTTGAACTGCCGTTAAGTATACTGATATCTCTACCCTTTGCGCTAATAATACCTGCGGTAACCGTAGAAGTTAATTCAAAAGGATTACCTATAGCGAGAACCCATTCCCCGATTTTCACATCATCTGAATTTGCCAATCCGATTACCGGCAAATCAGTTCCTGAAATTTTAAGTACTGCAATATCGGTAGAAGGGTCTGTCCCCATTACCTCAGCATCGTATTTTCGGTTGTCACTCAAAGTAATTTCTACATTTGTAGCCCCTTTGATGACATGATTATTGGTAACTATGTAGCCCTTATCGCTTATAATGACACCTGAACCGGTAGATTTTGAAGGGTCTGGAGCACCAAAAAACCTGTAATATCGCTTTTCTCTTTCACTACGTGCCTTATGTTTTGTAATGGCAGTAATATTTACTACTGCCGGTGAAGCAAGTTCTGCTGCATCAGCAAAACCATTAGGAGAAGTAGTCAAATGATCATTATGTACCAACCTTGAAACCTCTTTGGTTTCCTGACTGTTTTTTTCCTTATAAGTAAGGGTTTGTATTTCAGCAGGAGGAGATAATACATAAGCTCCTCCCAAAGCCAATGCACCACCAATTATTCCGGCAGTAATCATAGAAAGTAAGTTTTTCATTTTATTTATTTTTAATACTTATAATATATCAGCGTTTTTTTTCTGACTTTTATGTTCTTAGCAAATTAACGTCTAAAATTTAAATTTAGTTTTATTGAAATATTAGATTAACAATTTTTTAAAATAACTGTTAATCAAACAATCAGAAACAACAACATTTCTTCAAATTGTTAAATTTTTAATATTTCAGAATAAACTACAAATTGTGATCTATCCATAAAATACATATTCATCTGTTAAGTTACATGCCTCAATAAAAAACGCCTTACTGAGATAAATCAGTAAGGCGTTCCAATAAAATTAAAATGGAAAAACTATCCAAGGTTTCCTGCTACTGCTTCCCAGTTGATCAGATTAAAAAAGGCATTGATATAATCCCCCCTTCTGTTCTGATAATTCAGATAATAAGCATGTTCCCATACATCCAAACCAAGCAGCGGCTTACCAACCTGATCTACGATGTTACCCATCAGCGGATTGTCCTGATTAGCAGTATCCGAGACTGCTAACTTACCTGAAGGTTCCTGAATCAGCCAGGCCCAACCTGAGCCAAAACGTGTTTTTGCAGCATCTTTGAATTCATTAGAAAAATTTTCAAAAGAACCAAAAGACTGCGTTATCGCGTCAGCCAATTCTCCCGTAGGTTCCCCTCCTTTATTCGGGCCGATTACTTTCCAGAAAAGTGTATGATTATAATAGCCACCACCATTATTACGCAAGCCCAGGTCTGCATCATGGTCTTTAATACCTGCAAGGATTTCCTCCAGGTTTTTCCCTGACCATGCAGAACCCTCCAAAGCCTTATTGAATTTTTTAGTATAACCTGCATGATGTTTCCCGTGGTGAATTTCCATAGTCTTTGCATCAATATGAGGTTGCAGGGCATCGAAGGCATAACCGAGTTCGGGTAAGAGAAAAACTGAACCATTCTCAGGAGTTTCTTCCTCTTCTTTAGATTCAGGATTATTTTTACAACTTATCAGAGGACTTAGAATGGTCCCGACAGTTAAAATAGCAGATGTTTTCAAAAAGTCTCTTTTTTTCATAATATATTGATTTGCAAGGAAAAAAAACAATATTAACTAATTACTGATTTGTTATTTTATAAAACATATTCAACTGATTACCAAAGAATTAAACCCTGAATAAACTAACACAACCCACTAAAAACCAACAACTTAGATTGAATGACCGTCAAATTGCCAAATTAAAGGATTTAATTTGATTAAAGATAACAATGGAATCATGAAAATAAAATTTTATATAACTTAAGATATTTTTTTATTGAAGCAGATATATTAGAAGCAGTTTTTTGTATCTTTATAAAAATCAGTAGAAACTATTACTCAAAAACTTAAAATCAACCAAACAAATGTTAGAAGACACTAAAATCCAGAGTCTGATTCAGCAGGAATGGGAGCGTCAATGTTCGGGCATTGAATTGATAGCTTCAGAAAACATTGTCAGCAAACAGGTTATGAATACAATGGGTTCTTGCCTGACGAATAAATATGCAGAGGGATATCCCGGCAAGCGATATTATGGCGGGTGTGAAGTAGTAGATAAAATAGAACAACTGGCTATTGACCGTGCCCGCGAATTATACGGTGCAGAATTTGTAAATGTACAACCACATTCCGGTGCACAGGCAAATGCAGCGGTTTATCT
>CAJQOX010000076.1 GCA_905480075.1 uncultured Aureispira sp.
CACAAATCATTATCATAATCCAAAAAAGCAACAGCTAGCGGTGCATGGTCATAGGCCGGTATTCCTGCCGCTGTGCTTAACATCGAAAAGGTTCCGTCTCCCTGGTTTCGGAGAATATAATCCTGAAACAAGCCACTAAAAGCCGAAGCAAACACAAAGTTGGTAATGATCAAATCCAAAAAACCATCCCGGTCATAATCACCCCATGAAGCTGCCCATGTAGGGTCATTTATCATTGGAAAACCTGAAGAAGAAGTGACCTCTGTCAGATTCATGCCGCCATCATTTCTGTACAGGCGGTTTTGACTTGCAAAGTTGGCAACAAATAAGTCTTTATCTCCGTCATTATCGTAATCTGCCCATAGTATTTGTTTGGTATCATTGGTTTCTGTTGGAGTAAAATAAACCCGTTGAAAACCTGACCCTCCAAGATTATTATAAAATCTGATATTATCTCCGGTTCCGCTGCCCAGGGTAATATCATCAAAACCATCTCCATCAAAATCGCAAACGCTAACGGCTCCTCCATAGTTAGAATTTCCGGATTGATGAACAATACCCATGCTTTGGGCTGATTCGCTGTAAAAAAACTGCGTAGTCCCTTGTTCTAAAAGAGAAAAAAAAAGACCAGCAAGCACAATTATTTTTTTCATGAAAAACGTTATTAAAGGCTTCTCAATTCCTAACAAATCTGTTGTGTCTGAGACTAATTAGATTGGCTCCCGCCCATTCATTCCTGATTTTAATTTTACCTCCAGATTATTGCTATTGAGTTCCTTTTTGCTGAATTCACCCAAATGAAGTGCAAATTGAAGAACTCTGTCGGGGTCCAGTACATCTGATTGATTAGGTCCTCCAGCAAATAGGTTTCCATGTCAATCGGATTGATTATCTTATTATCCAAATTGAAAACGGCAAATTTAAATTCTTCGACCTTTTGGATATAGATTTTTATTCGCGATGAAAAATGTTGTGCATCGCCTGTCCAATCTGTATTTCCGGGAATGAAATAATGCCGGAAGGGCATAATAAATTGTATGAGAAAAAAAATATATATCATTTTGAAAGCAAACATTTTTTAGGGGTTGGTTCTAATTCAAGGGTTTTTGTTCCTTTGTCCATTTGATTCCTCCCTCTTTTTTCGGTTTTATCGTCCTCTTTTCTATTCTTTTTGAAATGGCTATTTCTTTCTCCTGACTTGGTTTTTTGGATTCAAATATTTTTTTTAAGCCCTCAGTTGTTTAACCCAATATAAGTCTTTTTATTTAATTTTTTTTATTTACCTTTCTTTTTATTATTGTAAGATTTTTAATTCTGGATTTTCCTTAAACTTCAACCCGTGAATCAAAAATTAAAAGAAAAACTCTAGAAGTCCAGCAAAAATTACCTGCAGGACCGCCTCGACGCTATCAAGCGCAGGAGATAAATATGAAACAGGCCGGGCAATGCTGCACCTGGAAAAAGAAAAGCAAATGACACAGATGGCAATGCTTTCGGTTTCAAAAAAAATACTCAGTAGCATCAGTCCGGAATCTGTCTTTGATTCTGTACAGTCAGGTGCGCTGGTGAAAACCTCGCTGGGAACTTTCTATATTGCTATCAGTGCCGGAAAGATGAAGGTGGATGGTCAGGAGTTCTTTTCAATTACCCTTGCTTCTCCGATAGGAAAAATACTTTTCAATAATAAGAAAGGGGAGGCCTTTGATTTCAGAGGTAAAAACTTTCTGATAGAAGATGTTTTATGATCCTGAAGTTTTAATGTATTCTGATTTTATGATAAGAGAATTTGTCATTTATCATGATCTGAATAAAATATATTCCTTTCTCTAAATGCCCTGCATCAATAATTAGTTTTTCCGCAGGTTTTTTTATTATTAAAGGAGAAAACTCAATACCCGAAATGTTGAAAACTCTGACACTTAAGTCTTGTAAGCCTGAAGGTATATTTCCAATATAGAAATAACCTGATGTCGGGTTTGGATAAATATTAATATTATTATTATTGAAAGTTTTAACTGTCTGAAGAATAAGAGGAAGATTCACCGTCATAGTTTTTTCACATAAGGCAGAATCTGTCACTGTAAGAGAATAATTTCCAGCAGGAATTCCGGAAAGATCAGAACTTGTCTGACCATTAGTCCATAGGTAGGAATAAGGTGATGTGCCTCCTGACACTGTTGTATAGACAGTGCCACCTAATCCAAAAGAATCAGCTATAGTTGTAAATTGAATAATTAAAGAATCAGGTTGAGACAGAGAATCAGCGGATACAGATATACAACCATTAGCATCTGTAACAGTTACAGAATAATAAAAACTTTGAAGGCCGGAAATATCCTGAGAAGTAGCTGAATTCGACCATAGATAACTATAGGGTACTACCCCTCCTGTAACATTAAGGTCAATAAATCCACTATTATTGGCATAGCAGGATAGATTTGAAGGAGACGTAAAAGACTGCACATTCGACAGTGGGCTGTATATGATAAAGTTTTGCATATCTGAACAGCCTGCAGAATCTTGTATAAAAACACTGTAATTACCGAGGGCGAGCGCGGAAATATCTTCCGTGGTTGCATTATTTGACCAATTGAAAGAGTAAGGAGGAATACCTCCTGTTACTGTCAGGTCTATGCTTCCTGTGACGTCACCAAAACAGAGAATTTGAGTTTCCAAGCCATTTGCGGAAAGGGGAGAAGGAGAACTGATCTGAAAATTAACTGTATCACGGCAATTGAAGTTGTCGAAAACAATTAATGAGTAGCTACCTGAAGGCAAATCATTAATACTGCTGTCTGTAGCACCGTTAGACCATAGGTAGGTATATAGATTATTGTTTCCGGGGACAATAGCTGCTGCTGTTCCATTACTTTCTCCAAAACAGATTTCATTTGAAGAATTTACATTTGCAAT
>CAJQOX010000077.1 GCA_905480075.1 uncultured Aureispira sp.
GCCCGATATCTATATTGATTACTCGGAAGGCACCCTCCTGATAGGGTTTTACTTCCCCGTTATACAACATCACTTTGCTGTTTTCAGGGTTCAGTGGCAAGCCCCTCAGCCATTCTGTAAAACTTCCCCTCATTGCTTTAATCCGTTTATAGCCCGCAGGAACAGCTATTTGATTGATAATTGAATTTTGAAAATTGTAATTGTCAAGCCAGTTATACGTAGCGGTATCTCCTTCTCTGTAAGTTGTTATAACCTCTTCTGTGGTCAATTTGATTTCAGTTTTCGATTCTTCTGTGATTACTTTTGGTACTGCTGATTCAGTTCTTATCGTTTCAGCTGATTCTTTTGGATTATTGGTCAAAGAGTTAGCGTTATCTGAGTTTAACTGTACCTCCTTCTTGCCCTCCGTGTTCTGACAACTAGTAAGAACCAGGCAAATTGATATTATATATATAGTATAAAAAAGAAAGTTGAAAACAGTAAAACGAAGGAGATAAAGCATGTATAGAATTTCAGGTGATCTTTTACAGGAGTTCAGAAAGAATATATTTTTGACAAGCACTATTAATGATCAAACCCTGCATTATTCATACCAAATATTTAGATAGTCAAAAAGGTTTTAAATTTAAAAAAATGTAGATATTCAAAAGTCAAAAATCTAAGTTCCAAGATCAAAAATCTACTCTCTCCATCTATTCAGTTTCCAGTTGTACTCATAATAACCCAATGTATAATCCTTTGGTAATTTTACGGTCTTGTGGGCATTGATAAACTCAACAATTGAAGGAAAGAAATCATCTTTGTACCATTTGAAAATAGGGGAAAGCTGAATTAGCCCATTTTCATCTTCCAGGTATAAAAATTTCGGATTATCCAGCGAAATCTGACATTGTTTGTTGATTTCATCGGTTAAATAACCCGGTGTGTAGGCAAATGAAGCAATAGGAGGACAGCCTTGTGCTGCACAGACCAATACAAAATGAAGGCGAGGGTCCGAAAATTCCTTGAATATCACCTTGTATTCCAGATGGTCCAGCGTCATCATTTCTTTTCCTACCTTGTGTTTGTTTGTTTTGAAAAAACCATCGGTGTCCCTGACAGTAGGAATAGGGTATTTGTCCAGGACACCATTAATCACAAGCAGATTGTATATATTGATAAAATAGGCCTTTCTTTTGTACTTATCAATAGTCTTCAATGGGGTAGAAGCTATAAAATCAGTAAGCGCTTTTAGTTTCGAACGGTCATTTTTTAATGCGTCGTATTTTATATTACCTTCAACAGCGTATTCTTTGAAAAAATTATTGGCACTTTTGAAAAATTTACTGATATCTTTAATGTCCTGACCTGAAACAGTTTGACTGTTAATTAGATAAAGGAATAGCAGGTTGAAATAAAGAATGGTTTTCATTTTTGTTATTTTATAAATAAAAGAAAAATAGAAGGTGATTATTCGATGATTGAATTCATTGATAAATATAAAAGATTAAGGAGTTTATTTAATGATTTACATCAAAACATATCATTTATAATTTTGCTCAACTATCTTTTTAATCCTTTATCACTGTAAAAGTATCGCTGACCTGTGCAGCTATGAGTTGTCCCCCCTCGTTCAGAAGTTCAAGAAGAACTGTATGTTCCCCGGCTTCTGCCCCCTCAATATAACAGGCCTGCCATTTGTCAAGTGTCGCTACTTTTTTGCCATCTATCGTAACTCTTACCGTATTTCCACCTTCTGAGACCTCTGTGTTTACAATTAAAAAATCGAGGACAATTTTTTCGGAATCCTCATTTTTATAAATTCCCCTCGGCGCATTATATATGATATCAACATTTTCAAGGTCTTTGCTTTTTACAAGCTGACCATTTCTTATTTCTATCTTCTTGGCAATAATTGCATCAGGGTTTTTAATAGATTCGTAATAGGACCTTGAAATAAAAGCAAAAAACTTATATATTCCGTTCTCTACAGGGTATTCAAAATTATTGCTGTTGCTAAGATAATGTCGCCGGTTGTCTATGTTCAAGTGAAGGTGTGTCCCTTTTCTTGATATCTGAGATCCTTTGTTCTCTGCCCCGCTTGTTTTACCGCCGAGTCTTATACCGACCGGACTGAACATCGCCCTGCCTCGTGTATAGGTGTAATTCTGAAGACTTACTTCGGGGAAAAGAACAGAAGGGGCTAAGTTAGGACATAAGCTGATTCTGATATTAGGTTCAGCAGAAATCGTTTTTTCTGTTTTCTCACCGATAGTACAGGAATTTAAAATACTGATAAAAACTAAGAAGTACAGGGTATTTATTTTCTTAAACATCGTTTGATCTTTTACATCAAAAAAAACAGCTTTATAATCATAATTTTTCTTAAACAAAGATAGACATTTCATTTTGTTTTTTAGTTTCTTGTAAATTCTATCTTAATTTTTTTGAAAAAAAGGAATATAAAAAGTAAGTTTATACGGATAGTTAAATTCAGGTTACTTGAATAGGTTTTCAAACACTTAAACCTTTTTTTTTGCTTTGACACCTTTTTTTGTTATCAACAAAACCCGGATTTGACCTCTTTTATTTGCAAATTTTATGCTGTAATTACAAAATAGAGGGCTAATTATATTACATTAGCATCATCTTTTCTGATAATATTTTTTTTGCAAATAGATTTTTGTTTATTTTTTAAGGAATTATTTAAACAGAATTTAATTATCAGATACAAAGTTGATTTTTAACGCATATTAACAGTTTCTATCACTTTTTTTGTTAAAAGTTATAAACTAAAGTGAAAGTTTAGATAATTCCGAAAATAAAATCTGTATATTTACCCAAGTTATTTATAGCGGTATAAATATTATTATTGAATTAATTTATGGTATTCGTACATTAAACTCCTTTTAAACAATGAAAATATTAAAGAGTGTATTCTTACTATTCTGCGTAAGTTTTTGTACTTCTTCCCAGGCACAGGACATACATTATACTATGTTCGATATGGCGCCACTTGAAATGAATCCGGTTCAAACCGGGTTTTTTGCAGGCACATTCCGTGTTGGAGGAATTTACAGAACACAATGGGCAGGAATGTCAATCGTTCAATCTCAACCTCCTCTCTCTACAGGTTCAACCAACTTTTCGGGTTTTCAAACACCTTCAGCTTTTATTGATGTACCTTTCGGTATTCCACCAAAAGACAAAAATAAAACAATGAAAAGCTGGGCAGGTGTCGGTGTATCTTTTTACCTCGATAAAGTGGCCAATGTTTCTAACCTTGCTGCTTCTCTTTCCCTTGCTTATCATCTCGGCCTTGGCCCTAAAGGAAATACTGTTTTGTCCTTTGGCTTGCAGGGAGGTATTCTCGAACACAGAATAAAAGGTGACTTTACCTTCGAACAGGACTTAACCGGTGCCGGTGCAGGTGACCCTCTGTATGCTTCAGGGGAAGCATCGAAAACTATGCCCGATTTCTCCGGTGGTCTTATGCTTAGTCATCGTTCCTACAGATTCGGTATCGAAGGGGGCGTTGCTATCAATCACTTTACCAATCCAAACTACAGCCTTGGAAATGGTGATGACAGATTGCCGATGACGGTTATTGCTAACTTGATCGCTAAGGTAAGAATGACTAAGAAATTATTCCTTAAACCTTTACTCTTCTTTCAGAATACCCTCAATACTACGGGTGTTGGTGAAGGCCTGAGTGCCTACGATTTTAATGCTCAGTTACTGCTAGGTGTTCATTTCAATGAAGCCGAAGACCTTACACTTTATGTAGGAGGTGGGTACAGAGCTTCAGGGGATGCTATTATCAGAGTGGGCCTTGATGTCAAAGGATTGAAATTTGGCTTCGCTTACGATATCAATACGCAGGCTCAGGGATTGAGTTATAAAGTCCCTACCTTTAATAATAATACAGGTATGGCTTTCGAAGTAGCACTTTCTTATGTCGCCAAGATTTATAAAGTCCCCGTTATCAGAGATGTATTATTCTGCCCTCGATTCTAAACTATCTTTCTCAGATTGGAAATCCGCCCTCCCGGATTTCCAATCTGTTATAATCATACTATAGTAATCCAAAATTTAAATTAAACTTTTTTCAGATAATGAAACTTAATAGTCTATTATTATTCGCAGTAGCTTTTATGTTTGTTGCACAACAAGCATTTGCACAACCAATCGGCAATAAACCTACTCCTGAAATGAAGCATGATATCGGCGATCAGCAAGCTGATAAAAAGGATGCTTACACCGCACTTGAATGGTATGTCTCTGCTTATGAACACGATAATACAGATGCCTCTGCCGTCTATAAAATTGCTTCTACTCATGAGGCGCTCAGAGATTATAAAAGTGCAGCAGAATGGTATCAGAAACTCGTTGACCTGGATAAAGATCATAATTATCCGCTCAGCAGATACCAACATGCAAATGCCATGAAAATGACAGGAGATTATTCTAATTGTATTACAGAATTCAAGGCTTTCCTTTCTGAATACCCTGAAGATGCTCCCAAGCATGATTATTATACTAAAATGACTCAGATTCAAATTGAAGGTGCCGAATTTGCTATTGCTAATCCTGAACCACTGGAAGAACTGATTATTGAAAATGTGGGCCCGAATGTAAATTCACCCTCCACAGAAGGTGGCGCGTTCCCTATTGGCCGTGAAGAAATTATTTACACTTCTCTGAAAGCGGATACTATTATCGTCAAGGAAGAAGGGGAAGAACACGAACACGCCAAAATTTATATTGCTAAATCTACGGAAGAAGGATGGCAGCCCGCTGAAGAATTTCATGCTGAAGTTATTCAGAAAGATGGCTTTCACCTCGTTGAACCAACTTTTAACGAAGATCATTCAAAATTCTATTTCGTTCGTGCTGAATTGGTAGGCAATCACCTTGAAAATAGTAGAATTTATGTTTCTACTTATATAGATGGTGTTTTAGGAGAGCCAACTATGTTGGATTTTAACTCTGCCGATTACTCCTGTCAGGATCCTGCTCTCGCTGTTTGGGATGGTAAACATTATCTTTTGTTTTCTTCTAATATGGAAGGGGGTAAAGGGGGAATGGATATTTACTATGCTGAATTGAATGAAGATGGTACTACCAAACAACCGCTTGCTCTCGAAGCGGTGAATACAATCGGTAATGACCTTACTCCTTATTATGATGAAAGAGATGGTCACCTCTATTTCAGTACTGACGGGCATCCCGGTTTTGGTGGATGGGATATTTTCAGATCTACTCGTAACTCGGATGGTTCAATGGGTAAAGTGGTCAACCTCGGTGCTGGTTTCAATACTTTTGTTGATGATTTTCACTTTGTACTCAACAAAACAGGAAATGATGATTGCTACGGTTATATCCTTTCTAACCGTCCCGGGACAATTTCTATGAAATCTGAAACATGCTGTGATGATATCTTCTCTGTTATGATGCCCGAACGTTGCGATATTCTACTTAATGTTGAAGTTAATAATGACGATACTGGCGAACCAATGATCGGTGCTACTGTTCAACTAATTGATAAAGCTACCGGTAAAGTGGTTGAAGAACAAACTAATACAGAAGGGAATGATTATAAATTCCTTCTTAAAATGGGAACAAAATACGACTTGGTTGCCAAAAAAGAATCGCATGAAAATGGTACCACTCCCGTAGATGCTTCTAAAGAAGCACTTACTGAAGCTGGCTTCGACCTTACTAAGCCTATGGAGTTTGGTGAAAAAGTCGCAATCAAGGAATTGGGCCTAATGGTGCAGGCGTATAACAAAAGAACCAACGAAAAACTCGATGGTGTTACTGTTATTGTTTATGACGCAACATCAGGGGATGAAGTTAAACAATTGACGGTGGCTTCCGGAAACGAATTTACCTTTGTTGTTCCACGTACCAAAGATTATAAAATCTTTGCTAATCGTGATGGCTTTATAGCTGATACAAGAGTTGTAGCAAAAAAAGACCTGGGTATGGTTCAGAAAATGTACCTGACTCCTCCTCCGGTTTTCTATAATGTTTATTTCGACTTCGATAAATCAAATATCCGTCAGGGGGCTGCAGATACCCTCGATATGGTATTCAAAACTTTACAGGAAAACCCTGAAATGGTCGTGGAAGTTCGTGGACATACTGATGCAAAAGGCTCTGATAATTATAACATCAAACTTTCTGATCAAAGGGCTTCCTCTTCGATTGCTTACCTTAAAGATAAAGGTGTTGTTACGGACCGTTTGCAGCCTAAAGGATTAGGTGAGGCGGAACCCGCTGCAGAAAATGAAAAGTCTGATGGTTCCGATAACCCCGAAGGTCGTCAGCTTAACCGTCGTGTAGAATTCAAAATTATTACAGGTACCTTAGGTGCTAAAGATTCTGAAAGTGAAAAAAAAAACTAGGTGAATCAGTAGTAGTTGCAGAAAACGAGGACCAAAATAACTCTGAGGACAAGCCCAGAACTAATCTTTCCTTTGACAAACCTTTAATGAAAATTGGTCCTGTCAAATTTGGTGAAGTGAAAGAATATACTCTTGAATTTACCAACTCAGGAAAAAACGATTTTAACTTGTTTCACCTTGAAGGTGGTTGCGATTGTACTGAACCATTAGATTGGTCTAGAGGTGCTGTAAAACCAGGACAGAAAGGTTTTATTACCTTTCGGTTTAATTCTGCTAAAGCTAAGGTTTCTGATGCTTACCCATCTAGCCTGAATATTTATGGAAATCTTCCCGGTGATCTGATTATCTATGATATAGAAGCAAATGTTACTGAATAACATTTTGTTATATAATATTACTTATGCCATCCTTAATTTTATTGAGGATGGTTTTTTTTTATTTTGAAGATTATATTTTTAAGTTGAGGTTCTTTTTTATCTTATTTGTATATTCACTTGATTTTAATTGATTAATTCCTTTAACTTTTACTTATAAGTGGCAAGACAAAAGAAATTCGGAGCATTTGCAGGAGTTTTTACACCCTCAGTTCTTACTATTCTTGGGGTAATTATGTACATGAGAATGGGATGGGTAGTCGGAAATGCCGGATTGTATGGCTCCCTGATCATTGTTGCCCTCGCACACGTAATCTCTATCTCCACAGGCCTTAGTGTTTCTTCTATAGCAACTGACAAAAAAGTGGGGGCAGGGGGAATTTATTATATCCTTTCCAGGTCTATGGGAATCCCTATCGGGGGGGCTATCGGTATTGCTTTGTATGTTGGAACGGCCCTTTCTATCGCCTTGTACCTCGTTGGTTTTGCAGAAAGTTTTAATGGCTATATAGGCATTGATACTTCTATAAACGGCTTAAGGATCTCCGGTTCAGTAGCTTTGTTTATTCTTACAGCTATTGCCCTTATCAGTACCTCAGTAGCTCTTAAAACACAGTTTTTTATTCTTGCCGCCATAGTTTTTTCCCTGATATCTATATTTTTGGGGGATCCCAAATTTGCTCCCACAGAACCTGATATGTGGCCTGTAAAGGATGCCATTTCCCTGGATGTTGTTTTTGCTATCTACTTTCCGGCGGTTACTGGTTTTACC
>CAJQOX010000078.1 GCA_905480075.1 uncultured Aureispira sp.
GAGCCGGAACCAACACCTGAGCCGGAGCCGGAATATTACGAAACCAAACAAGGAGAACGCGCCATCAAGGAATCAAGAGCTTATTTTCAGTCCAATTCTGCATGGGTCTCTTCGGCAGGACGTGCTGTATTGGATAAATTAGCCGAAAAAATTAAATCTGATGACGCTTATCATGCTGTAATTCATGGTCACACAGATAATGTCGGTGACCCGGAAGCCAATAAAAAATTGGCAGCAAAAAGGGCTAATGCCGTAAGAAAACACCTGATTGCTCAGGGAGTTGATGAAAGCCGTCTCAAAATTATAGCCCAGGGTCAAGACAATCCGGTGGCAGAAAATAATACCAAAGAGGGGAGAGGGCTAAACAGAAGAGTGGAAGTACTCCTACTGAAGGATGTTAAATAATTATTCGTTCTTTATCTTTGGGCTGAACTTTAATTTTTACTTTTGTATAAATTAATGTTCAGCCTTTTTTTATGAAAGAATTTACCCGCGCTCAACTAGCCTTGCATAATGGCCAGGATAAGGACTCCATCTTTGTTTCCTTCAAAGGATTAATCTACGATGTAACAGAAAGCCGTCTGTGGAGAGACGGAAAACACTACGAACACTGGGCAGGGCAGGACCTCACGCCCGAACTCGCAGATGCTCCCCACAACCACCTGGTCTTCGATAAGTTTGAGGTGGTAGGTAAATTAGTCTGATTTTACTTACTACATCCTACTTATGACTTATTTTTTTTAAGTAGGGCATCCCGGCGCTACGTTACGCAGCTCGCTGTCGCTCGGCCCGCAGCTGCTGTAAAAAAAACAGCAGCTGCGGTCTGTGGCCTATGGCCACCCTACTGCACATCGCTGATGCAGATTGCAGGATGAATCGATGATAATGATTTTGATGGATTTTTAATTATCTGATTGTATTAAGAAATACGTAATTTAAAGTCTGAATTTTTGGAAAGTCCCGACTTATGGAAAGGTCATGTTTTCGAAAATTTAGCTGCCTTCTGGTCAAATGCTGCATCAAAAAGCGCCGTAATCTGATAATCCAATAGTCTGATAATTTTCTGCTTTTATTTATTATTATCGTAACTTGGTACTTCTTATTTTGATACTTTAATATATATATATGTTTAGCTTGAAATTTTTACCCTGCTTTGTTCTACTCATCTTTACCTCTGTTATAAATGCGCAGGAAAACCCTGAAATAGTCGTCACAAGCGGGCATATCTCCAATGTGTACTGTATCAACTTCAGCCCGAATAACCGATTTGTCATAACGACAGGTCAGGATAAAACGGTTCGTATCTGGGACCGGTCCCTCTGCCAGGAATTCAGAGTGCTTTATGGTCATACGGGAGATGTATGGAAGGCTGTCTATACTTCTGATAGTAAGCATATTGTTTCTATCGATGGTAAAGGGGTGCTGATTACATGGAATCATGATACAGGAGAAGTAGTAAAGCGTAATAAGCTGGGAAATTTTATCAGGACCTTCACCTATGTTCCCAATTCTTCAAAAGTTCTGGTCATGATCTCGGGTAAGGTAACTGAGGTGGATATATTTTCAGGAGAGGTTACGGCCACTTATTCGAGTATTTCAGATTCCGAGATAAGGTTGACTCCCGATGGTAAATATCTGCTCACTATGACACAGGAAAAAATAAACTCGCTATCCCTCTACAATTTTAAAACCGGGAAATCAGATGGTGAACTTGTATCTGAACATGCTCAGGCTTCCACCAAAATTTCTGTCAGTCCTAATGGTAAATCGGTAGCCTCTTTTTGTATTGCCAATCAAATTATTACTATATGGGATGTTGAAAGCAGAAAAATACTCTCCTCTTTTAAATTCCCAACCCAAAATGTGATGGAAATGGTTTTTACTCCCAACAATAAAGACCTTCTGGTAATGGAACGAACGGCCTCAATAGCCGTATATGGAATCAAAACAGGTAAATTCAAAAAAAGAATGAACGGGCCCTCAACAATTGACTACAAAGCCATGCAAACCGGTGCTTATAAAGTAGGGACTGCCTGGGATATCTCTGTCAGCCCCGACAACAAAATGGTGGGTATCGCTCAAATGCTTACTGAAAGTCCCGGACCCGGAATTCCTCCTGAAATTTTTATGGGGGGAATTCTCTTCGATTTTAAACAAAATAAAGAACTGGGAAGGCTGAAGGGCTACTTCAAAATGTCTACTCATCTTTCTGTAGCTTCCAATGCTAAATATCTGATAAGTTCTACTTATAACAAAAATAATGGTCTCAGGGTATGGAATATGAAAGAGGGCGACCTTGAACAGTATATTCCTACCTCAGGTGTCGCAGGGGCTTCTGCTGATGGTTCTGTCTTTGGCGCCTGGGTGATAAGTACCAAAGAAAAACCTGTCCTGACTGTATATAATGCAAAATCCCTTCAACCGGTTTTTGAAACGATGGAAGTCGATGCACTGTCCGATATCTGCTTTAACGAAGATGGTACAAAAATGATGACTCAGGAGCTAGATATTGATCCTAAAAATTATCTCAATAATAAATATTTTTTCAGAATCTGGGACCTTACAGAAAAAAAACAAATAGGCCAACGTATTGAATTTTCTACCACTGAAATGCCAATCTATAAATCTGTAAAAATGAGTCCGGATGGAAATTTTCTGATCGCACAGATCAATAGCTCGGAACTGACTTGTTGGGATCTTTCAAAAGGAAAACGCACTTTCTCCAGACCTTCGCAAATAGGCTACGAACATTTATTGGATTTTGTCCCCAATTCTAATAAAATCCTTATCAGTAAAACAGCAATCGAATATAATGTCGAAAAACGTAAAATGAATGCAGATATGGAATGGTTCGAATGGGATTATTCTACCGGTGAAGCTTCAGAAAAATATAATACCGGAAAGGAAGGGGTGCTGTTCTCAGGAGATTTCAGCGATGACGGAAAGTTTTTGGTTACCGGACAGGGGGGCTATTTTAATGATGTGCATTTCAATGTTGTTATCTGGGACTGGGAAACCAAAAAGCCGGTCTGCGAAATGCCGGGGCATCATGGAGAAATTAAACTGGTATGGTTCGGGGCAAAAGGCAGAAGAGTAGACCCTTTTGCCTTTTGCCCCGAACCATACCAGTTTAATTTCTCCAT
>CAJQOX010000079.1 GCA_905480075.1 uncultured Aureispira sp.
CTTATAATAATGGTACTTATATTATCGGTATTGTTGCCAGGGAATACAGAAATGGAATCTTGATTTCAAGTACTAGAAGGGATTTTCAATTTATTGTTGCTGCTTGTACTTCAATAATTCTTGCAGATTTTTCTTTTGATATTCAGCCTTGTAATAATGCCCTTGATATTCCTTTCAACAACCTAAGTGTTCCCGTCTTTGGCCCCTTTATATGGGATTTCGGCGATAATACTTCTTCCACTCTTGCCAACCCTGTTCATGCCTTCCCGGATACCGGACTTTATACTGTTCAGTTGATTTGCGCTCAGGGAGAACCTTGTGAGGATTCTGTATCCTATGATATTTATTTACAGATAACGGATGCTGATATTGATTTAGTCCCTGCTCCCATTATTTGTAATGATGACATGGTTTTGATCACTGCTTATAATGTTTTTTCATCTTTTAATCAGATTGTCGATTACACTTGGTCTCCGACTGCATCAATCCTTTCTGGTCAGGGCACCGATTCTATATGGATGTCAATCAATGGTTCAGATTTTGATGTCAGCCTTGTAGTTACCAATAATCATGGATGTGCCGATACTAATCTGCTCACACAAATAAATATCCCGGTCGATACGGTCCTAGCTGATTTTGATTCTGTTTATTTTTCCTGCAATACTTCGCTGACAGTTCCTTTCAATAATACCGGTTTTGCCTCCAATGACCAGTTTCTTTGGACCTTCAACGGGCAGGATAATTCCAGCGATAAAGATCCTCTATATACTTTCCCCGATACCGGGTTGTATACCGTTTCTTTGATTGCAGGAGTCGGACAGCCCTGTCAGGATACAATTGAAAGAGAAATCTATATTCCTATGACAGGGGTTGCTGTTTCTGCTTCAGACTCTCAAACGATTTGCTCCGGGGATACTATCCTCTTATTTGCGGAGGATCTGTTGACAGGCTTATACAATATTATTGATTATCAGTGGTCTCCTGCTTTTGGTATAATTTCCGGTCAGGGTACGGATTCTGTACTGCTTATTGCCAATTCAGATAATAATTACTCTGTGATTGCTACGAACTCCGAAAATTGTAAGGATACTGCCTTTGCACCTGTCAATGTTTCGGCTATTTCTCCGGTTCTTGATCTCACAGCAGATCCTTATCAGATCTATCTTGGACAATATTCCTTTTTAAATGCCAATTTTGATGCAGACCACACTTATAATTGGTTGCCGGATACTTCATTAAGTGATTTTGATATCCATGACCCTGTTGCAACTCCAAGGAGAAATCATACTTATTATCTTACGGTAAATAATTCCTTTGGATGTTTTATAATGGATTCAGTAACTATTGAATTATTGCCCCCGATTTGTGACAACCCGGTAGTTTTTGTTCCATCTGCTTTTTCTCCGGATGGCGATGGACATAATGATGTTTTAATCGTGGATGGTAATAATATTACTGAATTAACAATTAAAATTTTTAACCGGTGGGGACAAAAAGTATTCGAATCTGATGATCAGAATATCGGTTGGGATGGGTATTTTAATGGTTCATTACTGCCTCCTGATGTTTATGGGTACTATATGCAGTGCACCTGCGATGATAACTCATCGGCTTTGCTCAAAGGGAATATTACCTTGTTGAGATAATTTTATTTTTTTTATTAATAATTTTTATATTTATTTTTTAATTTTTTAATTAATTGATTTTTTTGATGAAACGTTTCTTTTAATGATTGCCAGACTCATTCATACCATCTGTCTTTTTTTGTTGCTCTCAGGGCTTTCTCCCTTTGAGGCAGCTGCCACACATATGGTAGGAGGAGAAATTAACTATCGTTGCCTTGGCAATGATCAGTATGAAATTATGGTCACTGTCTTTCGTGACTGTGATACCGGTGTGCCCTGGTTCGACAATCCGGCTTCTGTTGGTGTTTTTGATATCAACGACTCGCTTATTTATGATCTGCGCTTAACTTTAAGAAATAACGACACCTTACTCCTTGACCTTTCCGACCCCTGTCTCGTAGCACCGCCAAATGTCTGTATTCATACCACTACTTATCTCGATACCATCTCTTTGCCTTTTCGTGTGGGTGGTTATCAGGTGGTCTATCAACGTTGCTGCCGAAATCAGGATATTGTCAATATTGTTGCTCCTACTGCTACAGGCGCTACTTATTCTTCTTATATCTCAGAACAAGCCTTGCTTGCCTGCAACAGCAGTGCACGGTTTATTGAGTGGCCTCCGGTCTATATTTGTGCAGGGGTTCCTATTGTCTATGATCATTCCGCTATAGATCCTGACGGGGATTCTGTAGTTTACGAATTATGTACACCTTTTACCGGGGCAACTCCAACTCAGTCTATGCCGCAACCTCCTAACAACCCCCCTTATAATCCTGTAACCTGGCAGCCACCTTATAGTGTCGATAATATGCTTGGAGGACCCGATTCTCTTAAAATTGATGCTGTTTCGGGGCTTTTGACAGGTACTCCTGATATTATTGGTGTTTTTGTTGTAGGGGTCTGTGTGAAAGAATACAGAAACGGTGTGCTTATTTCCACAACCCGCAGGGATTTTCAATATGTAGTCGGAGTCTGTGGACAAATATCTTCCTCTGCCTTCTTTGCCCCTCAGATTCAATGTGATAATTCCCTTATCGTTAATTTTCAGAACTCCAGTACTACTATTGGTACAGGGTTTATCTGGACCTTCGGTGATTCTTCCAATAATGTTACTTCTGCGCTGCCTGACCCTACATATATTTATCCCGATACCGGCTATTATACAATTACACTGATTGCGGATCCCGGAACCCTTTGTGCAGATACTTCCACTCAGCAGATCTATCTGCAATATGAGTCTATCAGCGCAGATTTTGATGTTACCACTGCCAATTGTACCGACTCTTTCTTCCTCGATATTACTGACCTGACTATCGATTCTATCAGTACTATTGTTGACTGGGACTGGGATTTTGGTAACGGGGATACCGATACAATACCTTACCCCTCTACTGTTTACAGCAGTTCAGGAACCTATGTCGTCAACCTGAATGTATTGGCTGCCAATGGTTGTATTGCTAATTATACAGACACATTAAATCTTGACCTGCCAACTATTTTTGGTGCCGATACGGTCGGAGTCTGTTTCGGGGACAGCAGCCTCGTTCTGAATCCGGGAGGCAACCCCGATCATATCTATCAATGGTCTCCATCTACATTTCTGAGCAGTGATACGGTCGCAAGTCCGGTTGCTTCTCCTCCCGGGTCAATGGTCTATAATGTCACTGTTGTAGTGCCTAACGGCGTGGATACCTGTGTCCTTGAACGGAGTATTACTGTCGTTCAGTCACCTGAAATTACCTTAAGTTTATCTAATGATACCATAACCTGCAAAGATACTATGTTGCTTGTTGCCTCTTCCAATGTTCAGAATGTTGAATGGGCTTTTGACCCGGGTTTTAATACGGTCTTTTTTGTCGGAGATAGTCTGAATGTAATCGTTTTTGGAACAACTCGTTATTATGTCCGGGCACAGGATCAATATGGCTGTTCAATCATCGATTCTGTTGATGTAACCAAACGTACAATTCCTGTTACTGTTGACTGGACTTATAATATTTTGGTTTGTGACACTGCATTCACAGTTCAATTTACGGATCTGACCACAGATTCATCCGGAGGGGCAGTTGTTTCCTGGGAATGGCAATTTGGTGATGGCTTTATCTCTCAGCTTCAAAACCCGGTTCATACATACCAAAGCAGTGGGAGTTATGTTGTTTCTTTGGTTGTTACTACCTCAGATGGTTGTTTTGGGTCTTATGTTGCCCCCGTTACTGTCCTTATTTCTGAACTTACCAATGCAGATACTGTTGGCATTTGTCAGGGTTTTTCTTCTGTTCAGCTGAACCCTGATGGTAATGCTGCTCTTCAGTACCAATGGTCTCCTGCTGCAAGTCTCAGCGACAGTTCTGCTACAAGTCCTGTAGCTACTCCTTCTGTACCTACTACTTACTCGGTCACTATAACTGCTGTTAACGGTACAGATACTTGTGTGCTGATCAAACAGGTCCATGTTAATTTTCCACCGCCATTTACAGTTTCAGTCCCTTCTATGACCCTTTATTGTGGTTCTTCTGTCGATATTCTGGCTACTGCTACGGCACCTGTAAATACTTATGAATGGGCAGGTGACCCAAGCTTTAATTCCATTCTTGGTACTGGTAATCCTTATACGGCGGTTCCCTTTACCTTTCCTTTTGCTGCTTATTATGTCAGAGCGACAGACCCTTACGGATGTACTGCTACCGATCTTGCTTTGGTTCAGCAAAACCCTGTTCAGGTCCTTGTCAATTTCTCCTATACCTCTCTTGGCTGTTCCAATACTATGACGGTTCAGTTTAACGATTTAACCACCGATACAATAAGCAGTCCTTTGGTCAGTTGGCTGTGGACCACCTCTGACGGTCAGAGTTCCACACTGCAAAATCCTGTTTTTGTCTTTACACAGAGTCAGAGTACTCAGGTTACCCTGCAGGTAGTCAATGCGGAGGGTTGTACAGGATTACTTACTCAAACCCTTCAGCTCAACATCGCTTCTCTGACCAACGATTCATCCGTCGTTCTTTGTGGTGGTGACAGTTCGGTAATACTCAATGCAGGAGGAAACCCTGCCCTTACTTATACCTGGGCACCGGCATCAAGTCTAAACAATAGCACTGCAGCAGATCCGATGGCCACACCTCCTTCTTTTCCTTTTGTCTATTCTGTTACAGTTACCGGGTTTTCTGCTGTAGATACCTGTTTTGCTGTACATAATGTAACCGTTACGCAGGCGCCTCCAATTACTATAGAAGTGCCAAAGGATACAATAGTTTGTAGCTCCCTTTTTAATTTACAAGCTAATATTTCCAATGCGGTTCAGGTAGATTGGTCTTTCAGCCCAACCTTCATTCCGGTAGCTATTTCCAATGTCACCAATTTCTATCTGGGTTTACCTCCTGCACCCTACGATATGTTACTCTATGTCCGGGCAACTGATGCCTATGGATGTGTTGTTACTGATACAGCAAGGATCCTGAGAAGAAATGTTACTATTCCGGTTGATTTTACTATGTCTACAGGCAGCTGTGACGATACACTTGATGTATTCCTTACAAATAATACTGTACTGCCTCCCGGATTTATTCCTTCTTCCTGGATTTGGTCCTTCGGTAATGGGCTATCTGCTTCTACTTTTAACGCTTCTACTCAGTATACTTCCGGTTCTTCACATATTATCAGTCTTTCTGTCAGCACTACCAATGGATGTTCTGGTACTTATGTTGATACCCTGAACTATGCATTGCCAATACTTAATTCTGCTGACAGTATCGGTCTTTGTGGCTACGATTCTGTCCTGTTAAATATAGGTGGAAATCCTGACCTGACCTATCAGTGGTCACCTGCCACAGGTCTCAGCGACGCAAATATTGCCAGTCCGGTAGCAAGTCCTGATACTACAACAAACTACACTGTAACGGTTACTGCTGTTAATAATTCGGATACTTGCAGCCTGGTTCATAATGTGCTTATCAGCAACGATTCCTTTCTCTTTGATGTAATGCCTGATACCGTGCTTTGTATCAATCAGGTAGAACTATTTGTTAATGCACCTACCGCTTCTTTGGTCGAGTGGTCGCTCGACCCGGGTTTCAATCTCATTATCGGTCAGACCAATCCGCTCCATACAAATATCAATGACAGCAGGTGGTTTTATGTCAGAGGCAGCAGTATTTTTGGTTGTGAGGCAACAGATTCTGTCCTGATTCAGTACAGAGGCAATGATATACCTATCGATTTTTCAATGTCTACATTGGAGTGTACCGATTCTCTAGTTGTTGCCTTTCAGGATATTTCCGGAGATTCGACTATCATAAGCTGGAACTGGGACCTGGGGAATGGTCAGACTTCTTCCTTGCAGAACCCTTCAGCAGTTTATCAGTCAGATTCTACCTATACGATAGATTTGCAGATACTTGTTCATGGCAATTGTCAGGGACAGGTTCAAAAACAACTTTC
>CAJQOX010000080.1 GCA_905480075.1 uncultured Aureispira sp.
CGCAGGAAAAAAAGAAAAGCGAAGAAATCAGGAGCGCAATTGATAATACTTTCAAAGAGTTGTACTTCATAATTATTTTTATTTGTTTTTAATAATATAATATTGCGAATATCCACCATGTTCACTTTAAAACAAAATACATATACAAAGACAACTAATACAAATTATATTTAATTTTATATATTGTATATTAAATAATAATAAATTAAAACAAATAAAAACAATAAAAACTATTATTTATACACCCAAATAATCTTATATTTAATAGTTAATTACAATAATGTGTCAGGACACCGGAGTTCTTTACAAGCTTTTTGTATTACGATGTCGTTGTTGAATATCAATACATAGATACAGAAAGGGTCAAAGCCAAGAGTATAAAAATTAGCAGGCTATAAACAGACTAAAACCGATAGGTAAAACCTCCATAAAATCTTCTTCCGGTAAAGGTATTGTAGCGAAGGCCCGCATCGAAATTATTATTAAAAGGTTCAAAAGAAGAAACATCCTGAAGGTTTTGCACCGAATTAAGAATATTATCAACACCAAAGTAGAATATAAAATTTTTGGTTTTATTATTCCCTTTCATCCACTTGTAGAAAGGAAAGGAAATTTTCATATTCCAGCGGTATACATCCGGAGAATAATTGGGGAAGGGGTTCGAAGAAGTCATTTTTGCTGTTACATCCGGCAATCTTTTGGGGCCCTGATAATGTAACTGAGTAGTAATATCGCAGACATACAACCGGTTAATGATTATTCTGTAATCGAAGGCAAGCAAAAGATTATGCATAGAATACAAAGGTTCCTGTGAATACTGTCCTGCGATAGTAGAATATACAAAATCCATGCGGTAATCAATATTCAACCCCATCTGAGGTCTTGCCAACCTGAGCTGTACATCCATTTCAAAAGATAACTTTTCAGCATGACCATTCAGGTTGGTAAAAATCATTTTGTATGGATCACTGTCCAGATCTGTAATAATCTTATTCTGATAGATGGTGTGATAGAACTGGAAATTCAAAAAGGTATAGAGATCCCAGCCCAGATTTATCCAATTCCCATATTGTAAAGAAGCCCCGTAGTACCAGGCTTGTTCATGGCGCAGTATTTCGGGAATATCTACTTCCCTGTTCGAGAAAAGCAGTGCTGAATTTTCACTCAGTACATTGGCATAACGCATACCTGAACCACCGAAAAGGTTAGCAATAAGATATTTATGTAATTTTGCGTCGAATCGGACATGAGGAACCACTATCCATTGAGCGAGGTTGTGGTGCGTAACATTGATACGTGAGGAGAGTTTGATGTTCTTACCAAAGAAAGTTTCATAGCCCAAAAACCCTCCACCAAAGGATTCCTGCCTTGAATTGTCAATGCTATCAATGCTTTCGATCATCGACCTGTAATTATAATTGAGTCCGATGATAAACATGTCATTGCCATTATCAAGGCGGTAATTGTATTGTAATTTGGAACCGATGCCCCATTCTTTAGCCTTGTATTTACGCAGACCATAAAAATCCTGTTGAGAATGATCGAGTGCCTGAATATGAAATAGTACCAAATCTTTTTTACGAACTTTTATATAATTAGAAGATTCCCCTGCCACCTGAACAACATCAGAACCGGTTCCGTAGGCATTCGTAGTCATGTAATGCTCCTCTTTGTTGAAAAAGGACTGACCATCCTGAGTCTGTAGACCGAGGACCCAAATCTGATTGACAGAAGTAAAATTTTTGAAGAACACCTCCCAGGAATTATGGGCAAGGATACGTTTTTTGAGAGGCAGGTCCAGAAAATTGTCATTATTCCTGTCATTCCGTTGATTTTGCCAATGCCCGTTGACAGAAAACTTGCCGGTCAGCTTTTTGAACTCCAAATTGGCCCTCAGGCTCATATCGAGTTCGCCCATATCTGAACCTTTGAAATCTACGAGAAAGGAGCGGCTTTTCACAAAACTGAATTTATTTTCCACTGCCCCGAAAAGTCCCTGAACATCCTCGAGGGCGTTAGAACGCTGATATTCTTTGATCCAGTTGTCGGGGATATTCCGGAACATAATAAACTTCCCTAAACCCGTCTGATAAAAGAGCTTAGTCCGCTGAATACTTCTGCCCAGATAAAAACGGATATAGGGGTCTTCGCCCAGCGATTGAGCCGACAAACCGGTAATCCATAAAAAAGAGACAAAGAGCAAAAAAAGCTTCATAAGTGGTGGTTCTGGTGTTTTCGGGTTTTATTTTCAGGGCATTATTCTAATTTCCTTTCCTTCTTCCCAATATTTGTATTCATCGGCATAATATAGATAAGCAGTATTTGCAGGTGCAGAATAAGTTCCGGGCACCTCTGTTTTAAGATCAAAGGAAAGCGTTTTTTTCTCACCGCCCTCCATTTCACGATAATAGAGAATGAGGTAGTTATCCTTCAGTTCATAAAAGGCAAACAATCCTTTTTCCTGCATCTCCTTCAATTGCCAGGCCTGCACGGAAAGCCCTGCAGGAATCCCTATCAAAGCCATCGTTGAAGGCAGGTTATTATCTTTAGTGTTCTCCACTTCCACATTCAATCTTACATTATGGCCCATCTTAACTTCTTTGACAAAATCAG